>DASQTE010000106.1:0-3441 GCA_035642035.1 Blastococcus sp. | reverse complement strand
GCGGTTCGGCGAGGACGGCCGGCTCTACGCCCTCAACCCCGAGTTCGGCCTGTTCGGCGTCGCGCCGGGCACCGGCTGGGACACCAACCCCAACGCGATGCGCACCATCGACAAGGGCAACTCGGTGTTCACCAACGTCGCCCTCACCGACGACGGCGACATCTGGTGGGAGGGGATGACCGACGAGCCGCCGGCCCATCTCACCGACTGGAAGGGCCGCGACTGGACGCCGGAGAGCGACGAGCCCTCCAGTCACGCCAACAGCAGGTTCTGCACGCCGATCACCCAGTGCCCCATCCTCGCGCCGGAGTACGACGACCCGAAGGGCGTGCCGATCTCGGCGATCCTCTTCGGCGGCCGCCGCAAGACCACGATCCCGCTGGTCAGCGAGGCCCGGGACTGGAACCACGGCGTGTTCATGGGCGCGACGCTCTCCTCGGAGACGACCGCCGCCGCGACCGGTGCCGTCGGCGTCGTCCGCCGCGACCCGTTCGCCATGCTGCCGTTCATCGGCTACAACGCCGGCGACTACTTCTCCCACTGGGTGAACACCGGCAAGCAGCACGACTCGACCAAGCTGCCGCGGATCTTCTACGTGAACTGGTTCCGCCGCGACGAGGACGGCGGCTTCCTGTGGCCGGGCTTCGGCGAGAACAGCCGGGTCCTCAAGTGGGTCGTCGAGCGCCTCGAGGGGACCGCGGCCGCCGTCGAGACCCCCGTCGGCCACGTGCCCACCGTCGACTCGCTCGACGTCTCCGGTTTGGACCTCACGACGGAGCAGGTGGAGAAGGCCCTCGCCGTCAAGCCCGAGGAGTGGCGCGAGGAGATCCCGCAGATCACCGAGTGGTTCGAGAAGTTCGGCGACAAGCTGCCCAGCACCATGTGGGACGAGCTGGAGATCCTGAAGAGCCGGCTCGCGTAGAGCCCTCCCGATCGGGGCCCGGACCGCAGCGCAGCGGTCCGGGCCCTTCGCCGTCCCCGGGCCCCAGGATGATCAGCCGACCTGATCGTTCTGGGTCCTGGCTCACCGTTCACCGTGAGCCAGGACCCGGTGTGATCAGGCGACCTGATCGTCCCGGGACGGCGGGTCGGTGCTCTCCGGGGCGGGGTCGCCCGGTGTCGGTTAGCGTGGCGGTACCGCATCAACGGCCGGCTCCAGCTCCCACCGCGAGCGCGCGAGGGGCGGTGGGAGGCGGTCCTCTCTGGAGGCTCTCCCGCTCGTGGCGAATCCCTACCTGCAGGTGCTGCGCACCCCGCACGCCCTGCCGATGGTGCTCGCCGCGTTCATCGGACGGCTCCCGCTGTCCATGGTCGGCCTGGGCTGCGTGCTGCTGGTCGCCGACGAGACGGGCTCCTACGGCCTCGGCGGCGCGGTCGCCGCGGCCGGCGCGGTCACCACCGCCGCCGCCGGCCCGCTGCTCGGCCGCTGGGCCGACAGCCACGGCCAGCGCCGCGTGCTCCTGCCCGTGCTCGTCGTCTTCGTCGTCTCCGGGGTCGGCTTCCTCGCCGCGGTGAAGGACGACTGGCCGCTGTGGACCGTCTTCGTCTCCGCCGGGCTCGCCGGCGCCTGCATCCCGCCGGTCTCGTCGATGATCCGGGTGCGCTGGACCCATCTGCTGCGCGGCAGCCACCGCCTGCCGACGGCGCTGGCGATGGAGTCCGTCGTCGACGAGTTCGTGTTCATCGTCGGCCCGGTGCTGGTCACGTTCCTCTCGACGACCGGGCACGCCACCAGCGGCGTCGTCACCGCGTTCACGCTCGCCGCCGTGGGCAGCCTGCTGTTCGCCGCCCAGGGCCGTACCGAGCCGCCGCCGCACGGCCACGAAGCACGGCAGGGGCCCTCGGCCATCCGCACCAAGGGCCTGCGCGTCCTCTTCGTCGTCGGTGCCGCGGTCGGCGCGATCCTCGGCTGCCTGGAGATCGCGCTCGTCGCCTTCGCCGACCAGGAGGGCGCCAAGTCGCTGTCCGGGGTCCTGATCGCGAGCCTCGCGGTCGGCTCGATGGCCAGCGGCATCGGCTGGGGCACGGTGCACTGGCGCTACCCGCTGCGGCACCGGCTGGCCGCCGTGCTCGTCCTGATGACGGTGCTGAGCGTCCCGCTGCTGCTGGTCACCGACGTGTGGCTGATGGTGCCGTTCGTCGTCCTCGCCGGGATCGCCGTCTCGCCGTCGCTGATCAGCTCGTTCACGCTGGCCGAGCTGCTCGTCCCCCGGTCGGCGGTGACCGAGGCATTCACCTGGATCGGCACGGCGCTCGGGCTCGGGGTGGCCGTCGGGGCGTCCGTCGCGGGGAAGATCGTCGACGTCGCGGGGGCCAACGCGGCCTTCTCCGTCGCGACGGTCGCCGCCGGGATCGCCGCGATCGTCGTCGCGGCCTGCCAGAACCTGCTGCACGTCCCGGCGGAGCACGCCTCGACCCCCGCCCTCGTCCGCTGATGGACCGGCAGGCGCGCACCATCGACGAGCTGCTCGAGCACGTGCGGGCGCGGATCGACCGCGTCGAGCCGGCCGAGGCCGCGCGCCGGCTGGCCGCCGGGGCGCTCCTGGTCGACACCCGGCCGGTCGAGCAGCGCGACCGGGACGGCGAGGTGCCCGGCGCGGTGGTCGTCGACCGCAACGTCCTGGAGTGGCGGCTGGACCCGGCCAGCCCGTACCGCATCCCCGAGGTGACCGGCTACGACGTCGACGTCGTCGTGCTGTGCAACCAGGGCTACAGCTCGAGCCTCGTCGCCGACACGCTGCGCTCGCTGGGGCTGCACCGGGCCGTGGACGTGATCGGCGGCTTCGAGGCATGGGCCGCGGCCGGGCTGTCGATCGCCGGCGCGGGGTCCGCCGATCTCGCGGCCTGACCCGGTCCGGTGACCCGCGCCCGACCCGCCGCCGGCGGGGGCCGCATCCTCGGCGTCGCCCCCGAGCGGCTCGGCCGGTGGCTCGACGGCGTCGCCGAGCGGCACGGCAGCTTCGCCGAGGTGACCGCCGACGACGACGCGGTGCTGATCCGCTGCGCCGACACCACGACCGTCGTCCTGCGCGCGCCGTTCCCGTGGACGCCGGCGCCGCCGCTGCTGGGCACCTTCACCGCCGCCGCGCGGCAGCCGCACCGGGCGGCGGTGCTCCTCGTCCGCCGTGGGCGCTGGGCCGTCGGCGCGTTCGACGGGTCGGAGCTCGTCGTCTCCAAGGTGGACGCGCGCCAGGTCCAGGGCCGGACGGCCGCCGGCGGGTGGTCGCAGCAGCGGTTCGCCCGCCGCCGCGGCAACCAGACCGACGCGGTCGTCGCCCATGCCGTGGAGACGGCGGTGCGGGTGCTGCTGCCGCACGCGGCGTCGGTGGAGGCGCTCTTCACCGGCGGCGACCGGGGACTGGCGGACGACGTCCTCACCGACCCGCGGCTGGCCCCGCTCGCCGCGCTGCGGCGTGAGTCGGCGCTGGACGTCGGAGAGCC
>DASQTE010000105.1:0-6057 GCA_035642035.1 Blastococcus sp. | reverse complement strand
CGAGTCGACGGCGGGGAGTGCGGTCGCCGGCCAGGTCCACGGTCGGACGGTGGGCCGGGTGGCGGTCCCCAGCGGCGCGACGCCGCTGACGCGGGCCACCTGCAACACGGTGGGTGCTCCGCTGCCGGACCGGAGCCAGGCCCGGCCAGGTACGTCGACCGGGAGGTGCGCGGCGTGCGCGGTCCCCAGGACGTCGCGGGACTCCGCCTCGT
This sequence comes from Blastococcus sp., assembly GCA_035642035.1. Classification (GTDB taxonomy): domain Bacteria; phylum Actinomycetota; class Actinomycetes; order Mycobacteriales; family Geodermatophilaceae; genus Blastococcus_B. Next base: position 5,845 of record DASQTE010000105.1, on the reverse strand, counting down.
CCGTCGTGCGGAGGCAGATCCGCAGGCTGCAGTTCGCCCGGATCTCCGGCGACACCACCCCGCTGGGGCGCTGGGTGGCGAGCACGAGGTGCACGCCCAGCGACCGCCCGCGCTGGGCGATGGCCACCAGGCCGGGCACGAATTCCGGCAGCTCCTCCGACAGGCCGGCGAACTCGTCGACGACGATCACGAGGCGGGCGAGGTCGACCGGCGCGGGGAGGGATCCGATGTCGGCTACGCCGTGGGCGGCCAGGATCTCCTCGCGACGGGTGAGCTCGGCGGCCAGCGAGCGCAGCGCCCGGGCGGTCGTCTGTCCGTCGAGGTCGGTGACCAGGCCGACGGTGTGCGGAAGGGCGGCGGCCTCGGCGAAGGCGGCGCCTCCCTTGTAGTCGACGAGCAGGAACGAGCAGCGGTCGGGCGGGTGGTTCGAGGCCAGCGCGGCGATCAGGGTCTGCAGGAGCTCGGACTTGCCCGAGCCGGTGGTGCCGGCGATCAGGGCGTGCGGGCCCTGACGGCACAGGTCGACGACCAGGGGGCCGTGCGCCGTCCGTCCGAGCGCAGCCAGAAGGCGGTGCCTGTCCCGCGTCCAGGCTCCCGTTCCGGCGTCGTCGCCGTTCCCCTCGAGCGCGGGCCCGGCCAGGTCGAGCAGCCGGACCTCCCGGGGCAGGCTGCTCCGTGTGGTCACCGGCTCCAGCCCGGCGAGGTCGCGGGCGAGTCGCGCGGCCACGCTCGTCGGCAGCCGGTCGACGGTCACCGCATCTCGATCGGGGAGTCCCTGTCGGCTGAGCACCCCGGAGTCACCGGTCTCCCCGGAGAGCCGCAGGACGGCGTCGACGTCGACCGCCACGTCGTCGGGGCTGTCGGCGGGTGTGATGGTCAGGACGCCGACGCCCCGCGCCCCGCGCAGGGCGGCCGAGGTCCGGGGATCCACCCGGCCGTCCACGACCACCACCAGCCAGTTGTGCGGGCCTGCCGCGGGAGAGCCGCCGACCGTGGCCCGCCGTTGCGCGGTCACCACTGCCAGACGGGCACGGAGGTCGTCCGAGGGGTCGGGTTGGTCGTCGGCTCCCGCAGAGACGACGTGCACCGAGCCAGGAGCCAGGTGCGGCAACCAGCGGGTCCACGCCCAGTCGCCGAGCCGGTCGGGGGTGGTCAGCAGGAGCAGGTCGACCTCGCCGGGGGCGTGCAGCGAGCAGAGCTGGGCGAGCACGGCGCGGAGCGAACCGAGCGTCCGTTCGCGCGGGCCGGTCACCGCCAGCCCGCCCGTGCTGCGGAGGTCCACGACGACCGGCACGTGCGGGGCCGTCTCGGGGACCCGGGCACCTTCGCCGTCGATCCGGCTGACCCGGGTGGGGCCGGGGCCGCTCCCGAGGCGGACGGCGAGCGCGTCGTCGGCGGAGCCCGTCCGGCTCCAGAGCAGGGAGGTGCGCCGGCGGGCCGCCCGCGCCAGCGTCGCGAGGTCGGGATACGCAGTCTCGGCGTTCCTGACATCCGCCCGCACGGCGTCGGCGAGCCGGCGCTCGGCGGTCCGCACCTCCAGCGCGTGGGCGGTCGTCTCCCGCCGGCTGCTGCGGCGGCCGGTCCACCGCTCCGAGAGCCAGGTGCCCAGAGCGACGACGGGGCTCAGCAGGGCGAAGAAGAGGAAGGTCGGCGCATCGAGCAGCCAGGCCATGCCCACGCCGCCGACGGCCGGGAGCGCGATCGCGATCCACGCGAGACGACGTCGAGGGGCCGGTGCGGGCGGTCGAGGGAAGCGCACCTCCACCTCGGGCGCGGGCGCACCCAGCCGGGGGACCGGTCGGAGCCGCCGTCGCCCTCCGGGCCCGGCGTCCAGGGCAACGGACGGTTCCGCGGTGCCGGCGAGGATCAGGGCGCTCGCGCCGAGACGGAGCACGCCTCCGGTGGGCCACTCGTGGACCTTCCCGGCGAGGTCGTCGCCGTCGAGCCGGCTCCCGTTGCTGGATCCCAGGTCGGCGATCCGGACCGCCCCGCCGCCTACCTGCACGACTGCGTGCCGGCGGGAGACATCCGGATCGTCCAGCCGGATCTGCGCGTCGCTGCTCCGGCCGATGGTGTGCCGCCCCTGGCCGAGGGGGAAGGTCCGGCCGGCGTCGGGGCCGCCCACGACGTGCAGCTCCAGGGCACTGTGCGCGGCACCCGCGACGACCTGGCGAGCCGGCCGGCCCATCCCGAGGACGGCTCCGTGATCGAGAGCGGCCGAGCTGAGGGGCATGTCGTCGGGCAGCCGCGTGGAACCGGCCCACAGGCCGTCGACGGGGTGCCCGACGAGGTCGGCGACACCGGGCAGCACGTCGGCGAGCCGGTGCTCGCCGGCACCGGTCACCTCGACGTCGACCGTGCCGAGGTCCCCGGTGAGCGTCCAGCAGCGGAGTGCAGATGCGCCGGGGGCCGGGCCGGTCGGGAGATCGCTCACGGTCGCGATCGTGTCCCGGCCGCCGGGCCGGCGGGGCCGTTCCCACAGATCTGTGGACAGCGGCCGGCCTGTGGACAGTCCAGCGGGTGTGGGCCCCGGACGTCCTAGCGTTCGCCGCTACCGGGAGGGACCCGGACCCGAGGAGGAACCGTGAAGGTCGACATCGCCACCCTGCAGTCCATGGCTGGGCAGTGCCGCAACGAGGCGGCCGACACGGCAGGCCGGCACGCCACCCTGTCCAGCAGCATCAACACCTCCGTGCTGGACGGCTGGACCGACAGCCAGGCAGCCGTGCAGTTCAGCGAGCTCTACGAGCAGTGGCGGATGTCCGCCCAGGGCGTCAGCGACGCGCTCACCGGCATGGGCTCGCTGCTCACCAGCGTCGCCTCGTCGTACCAGCAGCACGAGGCCGACATGGCCGCCCGGATCGGCGCGATGATCTGACGCGGCGGCACCGGCCATCGGCCCCCGGGCGGATCGAGGGCCGCACGGCCGGCCCCCTCGCGGCTCCGGAGGCGGACCGGATCGCCGTCCGTAAGATCAACGCCCGTCCAGGCGGGTCATCGGTGCTTCGCGGTGGGCAGCCGGCCCGCCGTCCCGGAGGGGTCTGCTGCTCCGGCGCCCGATGCCGTCGCAGTCGTCGAGGTCGGGAGCGAGCACATGCAGTTCGGTCGGTACTACGAGGAGTTCGAGGTCGGGGCCGTCTACAAGCACTGGCCCGGGAAGACCGTCACCGAGTACGACGACCACCTGTTCTGCCTGCTCACGATGAACCACCACCCGCTGCACATGGACGTCAACTACGCGGAGAAGACGACCGACTTCGGCAAGAACGTCGTCGTCGGCAACTACATCTACTCGCTGCTGCTCGGCATGAGCGTCCCGGACGTGTCCGGAAAGGCGATCGCCAACCTGGAGATCGAGTCGCTGCGGCACGTCGCCCCGACGTTCCACGGCGACACGATCTACGGCGAGACCACGGTCCTCGACAAGACGCCGTCCAAGTCCAAGGACGACCGCGGCGTCGTCTACGTCGAGACGATCGGCTACAAGCAGGACGGCACGATCGTCTGCATCTTCCGCCGCAAGGTCATGGTGCCCAAGCAGTCCTACGGCGAGGCCCGTGGTGGCGAACAGCCCGGCCGTCCGGAGCCGATCCCGCGCTGACGGGCCGGCCGATGAGGTCGCGACGGCGTCAGCCGGGCAGCACGCCCCAGCCGCGGAGGGTCTCGACCAGCCGCGGGGTGCAGGGCAAGCGGTCCAGCGCCGCTGCGTCGGCGAGCACGACGTCGCTGGCGTCGTCGCCCGCCACCGGCTCCTGGCCCGGCGGGTCGAGCGAGCACGCCAGGTCGACGACGTCGTACACGACGCTGCCGGCGGGGATCAGCACCTGCCCGACCACGGCCCCGACGGTCACCGTCAGGCCGGTCTCCTCGCGGACCTCCCGGCGGACGGCCTGCTCGACGGTCTCGCCGTCCTCGACCCGTCCGCCGGGCAGCGACCACAGCCCCGCGTGCGGGTCGTGGCCGCGCCGGATCAGGAGCAGTCGGCCGTCCGCGTCCAGCACCACGGCGCCGACGCACGCCACCACGGGGAGGTCGTCGACTCCCTCCTCGGCACCCACCCCCCGCAGGCTACGCAGCGACCGGTGTCGTGCCCCGCTTGACGATTCCGGGCTGTCCCAGGACGGTGATGCCCGATGAGCGTCTCGCCGGTCTGCCCCCGATGCGGCGAGACGCTGGTGGTCCGGCCCGGCTCGACGGCGCAGGCCTGGTGCCACCTCCACGGCGCCGTCACGCCGCTGCACCACACCGTCCTGGTCGCGCACGACGCGATCTCCGCCGTCACCGCCGACGCCCGGGTGCCGGCCTGGGTGCCCGACCCCATGCCCGCCGGCTGGACGGTCACCGGCCTGGCGTGGGGCGGCGAGCCCGGCGCCCGCGCGATCGTCGTCGACTGCGCGGGCCCCGCCCCGCTGGGCGGCTCGGCCGAGCTGGTGCTGGTCGCCGAGGAGCCCGGGACCGGCGTGGGCTGCGGGTACGCCGGGCTGCCGGGGCTCGACCCGGGCGACGTCATCGAGGGGCCGTCCTCGGTCGACGTGAAGGCGGCCGGGCAGCGCGCCCCGCTGTGGGCGGTCCCGACGTCGGACGACCGCGCCGCGTTCGTGGGCGAGGCGTACGGCGTGTGGCTGTGGCTGGTCATGTGGCCGATGAACGCCGCCTGGCTGCTGGCCGAGCAGCTGGAGCTGATCGACCTGCGCGACCGCATCTACCCCGACCTGCCGCTGGGCCCGCCGAGCGAGCACCTGCTCCCGGGGAGCTGACGCAGAACCCGACCGGTCCGGTTCAGGGTCGGCGCGTCGCCCATGCGGCGACAGGGGCATCTGTTACCCATGGGACGAAGCAGTCCGCCGCAACCGGGTGGACCCTGTACCCCGCAGGTTCGAAGCACCCGAGCCTGCCCGAGCGCACCCGTGGAGGTGACGGTGAACCTCAAGAAGATCGTCACCTGGTTGGTCGTCGCATTCATCATCTTCTACGTCATCCAGGCCCCCGAGCAGTCCGCCGAACTGGTCCGCAGCGCCGGTCAGGCGCTGGGGGACGCCGCCTCGTCCCTGGCCCAGTTCGTCGGGTCGCTGGTCTGACCCCCTGCCGGCGTGAGCGGACCCGCGCCCCTGGATCTCCCTCCCCGGGCCAGCAAGGACGTCCGGAAATACCTCCTGCCCGACGAGACGGCGGTGGTCGCCACCCGCCGGCACTGGGCGGTGCTGATCGAGCCGACGGTGAAGTTCCTGCCCGTCTTCGTCGTCGGGGGCTGGCTCCTGCTCCTCGACCCGGACAACCGGGTCACCAGCTCCGCCGGGCTCCTGGTCATCCTCGCCTCGCTCGTCTACTACGGCCTGCGGGTCGCCGAGTGGTGGATGCGGCACTTCATCGTCAGCACCCGCCGCGTCCTGCTGACGTCGGGCGTCATCGCACGGACGGTGACCCTCCTGCCCCTGCGGCGGATCACCGACCTCACCTGGAAGGAGACCGTGCCGGGCCAGGTGCTCGGGTACGGAACCTTCCGGTTCGAGTCCGCCGGCCCCCAGCAGGCGCTCTCGGAGATCACGTTCCTGCCCGGGGCCGACGTCCTCTACCGGCGGGTCAGCGGGCTGCTCTTCAGCAGCGACTGGGGGAGCAGCGGAGGCGGTGCCGCCTCCCAGGGCGACGACGAGGGCAACCCCGAGCCGCCCCGGCGACCGGAGCCGCCGTCCGAGGGTGACCGGCAGGACACCAAGCCCATCCCGCGCGTGCAGTGACGGTGCGGCAGGCTGACCCCTGATGCGGATCGACCTGCACATCCACTCCTCGGTGTCCGACGGCACCGAGAGCCCGGCGGAGCTCCTCGCGACGGCCCGCGGCGCGGGGC
>DASQTE010000104.1:0-2437 GCA_035642035.1 Blastococcus sp. | reverse complement strand
CTCGCCCAGGCCGACCGTCGCCGGCGCCCGGGTCGCCGTCACCAGCCGGACCGCGTAGTCGACGACGGCCGGGTCGACGTACACCTCCTGCACCCGCTCCCGCATCCGGACCAGGTCCTCGGGGGTGAGCAGCGCCTGGGTGGCGGCGGCCGGCTTGAGCGCGCGCTCCACGACGGCGTGCTCCTCGGGCGCGGTCGGGTAGGACACGACCACCTTCATCATGAAGCGGTCGACCTGCGCCTCCGGCAGCGGGTACGTGCCCTCGGACTCGATCGGGTTCTGCGTCGCCATGACCAGGAACGGGTCGGGCACCGCGAAGGTCTCCCGCCCGATGGTCACCTGGTGCTCCTGCATCACCTCGAGCAGCGCGCTCTGCACCTTGGCCGGCGCGCGGTTGATCTCGTCGGCGAGCAGCAGGTTGGCGAACACCGGGCCGAGCGAGGTCTCGAACTCGCCGGTGTGCTGCCGGTAGACCCGGGTGCCGGTCAGGTCGGCCGGGACCAGGTCGGGGGTGAACTGGATGCGCTGGAACTGCCCGCCGGTCGCGGCCGCCAGCGACTTGACGGCGAGCGTCTTGGCCAGCCCGGGGACGCCCTCGACCAGCAGGTGCCCGCCGGCGAGCAGGGCGACCGCCATCCGCTCCAGCAGCACGTCCTGGCCGACGATCGTCCGCTTGACCTCGAAGAGCACCTGCTCGAGCGGGTGGGTCACGCTTCCTCCCGGCCACCTGGTCATGTCTGGGGTCCGCCGCCCGCGCCGGGGCCGCCGCCGCCCAGGGCGGTGCCGATCGGCACCGCGAACGCGATGCCCGCGAACGCCTCGTCGGCACCGGGGTCCGCGATGGAGATCATGATCCCGACCACGGCGCCGTTCCCGTCCAGCAACGGTCCGCCGGAGCTGCCCGGATTGGCGGCGGCGTCGAACTGGATGAGCCCCGCGATCCGCCCCTGCCGGGTGTTCGCCGGCCGGTCCAGCCCGGACACCACCCCGGACGAGACGCTGTACGTCAGCCCGAGCGGGTTGCCGATCGCCACCACCGGCGCGCCGACCTCGACGCCGCCCCCGATCGTCGCCGGCACCACGGGATCCGGCAGCGTCGCCGGCGCGAGCACGGCCACGTCGTTCCCCGGGTCCGCCGCCGTGACCCGGGCCGTCGAGCGGGTGCCGTCGGCGAAGACCAGGCTCACCGCGCTGCCGTCGGCGACCACGTGGTGGGCGGTGAGGACCGTGCCGCCGCGGCTGACGACCACCCCGGTGCCGAGCGCGCCGCCCGCCGTGCGGACCACCGCGACCGAGGGCCCGACCTGCCGGAAGATGTCGGCCACGGTGGGCGTGGGGCTCGGGCTGGGGCTCGGCGCCGCGGCCGGCGCGTCCCCACCGCGGTCCCGGGGCGCCAGCAGCGCCGCCGCCGCCAGGAGCACCACGCCGGCGCCGACCAGCGCGGCCCGGAGCCCGCGCCGCCCCGGCGCTGCCTGCGGCGCGGTCTCCATGAGGTCAGACTAAGCACCGTCTCCCGGCCCCGCCCTCCGCCGAAGTGGGATCCGCGCGGGCACCGGGGTCCGCTCCGCGGCGGCGGACGGTGCCCGGACCCTGGCAGAGCGTCCTTGGCAGCTCCCTGGCGGGCTCGGGGGGCCGGACGCTCGACGCCCGCGGTATTCCCGTGGCGACGCCGGCGGGGGTCCGGCGATAGTGGCCGGCGTGCCGGAGGTCGAGGTCGTGGTCGCCCATCAGCAGTGCGCGACCCTGCGGGTCGGGGACGTCTTCCTGAAGATCGACTCCGACCAGGCGCGTACCGACGTCGAGGTCGAGGCGATGGCGCTGGCGCCGGTCCCGACCCCGGAGGTCCTCTGGCGCCGGCCGCCGGTGCTCGCGCTCGCCGCCCTGCCGGGGACGGTCCTGAGCCGCCTCGGCGAGCCGTCGACCGCGTCGCCGGCGGCGTGGGCCGCGGCCGGCGCGGCCGTACGGATGCTGCACGACGCGCCGCTGCCGTCCTGGCGCAGTCCGAAGCTCGACGACGTGGCGGCGGTCCTCGACGCCGAGTGCGACTGGCTCGTCACGAGCGGCGTCCTGGCCCCCGGCGTGGTCACCCGCAACCGCCGGGTCGCCGAGGCCGCGCTCCGGCCGTACCCACCGGTCTTCATGCACGGCGACCTGCACGTCGCCCACGTCTTCGTCGACGGTGACGAGGTCACCGGCGTGCTGGACTGGACCGAGGCGGGCCAGGGCGACGCCCTCTTCGACCTCGCCAGCCTGACGCTCGGGCACCCGGAGCACCTCGGCGACGCCGTCGCCGGCTACGGCGCCGACGTCGACCTCGACGTGGTGCGAGCCTGGTGGTCGCTGCGGTGCCTGCGCGGGATCCGCTGGCTGATCGAGCACGGGTTCGACCCGGTGCCCGAGGTCGCCATCCTGGAGGCCCGGCGCTGACCGGCCATGC
>DASQTE010000103.1:0-2445 GCA_035642035.1 Blastococcus sp. | reverse complement strand
GCCGGCCGCACCGAGCGCCATGAGGCCACCGGTCAGCACCGGGTACTCGACCCGGGCGTCCAGGTACGGCAGCGCCCCCTCGCCCAGGCCGTAGCCGCCGAACAGCGGCACCGCGTCGGAGTAGCAGAAGTGCGTGTACTGACGTGAGCCGCTCCAGTCGCCGGACGCGCACGGCGCCTGCTTCATCCAGGCCAGCGCCAGCACGCAGGTGGCGAAGAGCAAGCAGACCCGCAGCGGCGTCCAGAACCAGGCCCGGCCGACGGCGGCGTGCCGCCCCCAGGGGCCACCCACCGCCTCGCTGGCCTGGGCGACGACCGGGTCCACCCAGGACGGCACGACCCGGTCCGGCCGCTCTGGTCCGCTCGTTCCACGTGGAACGAGCACGGACCCCTCCGGAGGCGTTCCGGAGGGGTCCGTGGAGGTGCTGCTCACCCGCTCAGTGTGCGGGATCGGGAGGGCCGGACGGCTCAGCCGTCCTCCTCGTCGTCCGGCGGTCCCTGCCCTTGCTGGCCGGGCAGGTCGGGCACGCCGCGTGCATTCGGCACGTTCGGATCGTTCGGATCGGGATCGCTGACGTCCGGCACGCCGTCGAAGTCCGAGTCGAGCGTCTCGTCCTCACTGCTCCCGTTCGGGATGCTTGCGTCGTTGGGAGCCGGGTCGTCGGCGTCCGGCACGCCGTCGCCGTCGCTGTCGACCACCGGCTCCGGCGTCGGGGTCGGCGCCGCCGACGTGACCGGGGCGGGTGCCTCCGTGGTGGGCTCCGGCTCCGGCTCCGGCTCCGGCACGCCCTCACCGGTGTCGCCGTCGATGCTCGGCGAGTCCGGCAGCGGCTCCTCGGGGGTCCCGGCGAGGACCGTGTTCATGAACTCCTGCCAGATCTCACCGGGCAGGCCCGAGCCGTAGATGATCTGGCCGCGGGCGTTCACGATCGGCTCACGGGTGTCCGAGCCCATCCACACGGCGGTGGACAGCGACGGCGTGTACCCGACCATCCAGGCGTCGGAGTTGTCGTCGTCCGAGGAGCCGACGGTGCCGGTCTTGCTCGCCACCGGGCGGTCCCCGTCCAGCGGCCGGCGGGAGAAGTCGGCGACGTCCTTGATCGCGTACGTGACGTCGTTGGCGACGTCCGGGTCCATGACCTGCTCGCCCTGGTCGCCGGCGTTCTCGAGGAGCACCGTCCCCTCGTTGTCGGTCACGTTGGAGACGAAGAACGGCGCGTGCCGGACCCCCGCGTTGGCGAAGGTGGCGAAGCCGACCGCCTGGTCGATCGGACGCATCTCGTACTCGCCGATGCCGATCGAGGAGCCGACGGTGCCGGTCTCGGGGTTGGCCAGGGTCGTCTTGCCCACCAGGTTCTCCGCGCCGCCCTCCCATGTGTCGGGCAGCCCGGTCGCCTTGCGCACCGTCTCGGCCACCTGCTCGGGGCCGACCTCGTAGGCCAGCCCGTAGAAGGTCGTGTTGAGCGAGCGGGTGATCGCCTCGGTCAGCGTGCACGCCGGGCACGACGCGCCACCGGAGTTGCGCACCGGCGCCTCGCGGTCGGGGAACTCCTGCGGCGAGCTGCCGTCGCGGCGGGCGGTCACGCTGATGCCCTGCTCCAGAGCGGTGGCGAGCACGTAGGGCTTGATCGAGGAGCCCGGCTGGCGCTGCGCCCGGGCGTAGTCGAACTCGGTGCCCGACGCGCCGCCGTAGTAGGCGCGCACGGCTCCGGTCTTCGGGTCGACCGCGACGAGCGCCTGGCGCAGGACCGCCAGCTGCTCCTCGCCCTGGGTCGCCATCACGGAGTCGACGGCGGCGACGGCCGCGTCCTGCGAGCCCTTGTCCACCGTGGTGGTGATCCGGAGGCCACCGGCCCGGATCTGCTGCTCGGTGTAGCCCTTGCCCTCGAGCTCGTCGATCGCCCGCTGGACGATCAGGCCCTCGGGGCCGCCCGGGATGCCCAGCGACGAGCCGGCCTTGGGCAGCACCGGCGGGTAGACCGAGGCGGCCCGCTCCTCGGCGGTCAGCCAGCCCTCCTCGACCATCGCGTCGAGGACGCGCTCCCAGCGGTCGGCCGCGTCCTCGGGGCTCACCTCGGGGTCGTACCGGGAGGGGCTCCGGATGAGGACGGCGAGGACGGCGCCCTGCTGCGCGGTCAGCTGCGACGCCGGGACGCCGAAGTAGGTGTTGGCCGCCGCCTCGATCCCGTAGGCGCCGCGGCCGTAGTAGATCGTGTTCAGGTAGTTCTCGAGGATCTTCTCCTTGTTGAACCGCTTCTCCACCTGCAGGGCGGTGACGATCTCCTTGGCCTTGCGGCCGGCCGTCTGCTCGGAGGAGAGGAAGGAGTTCTTCACCCACTGCTGGGTGATCGTCGAGGCGCCCTGGATGACCTCGCCGGAGTCGACGTTGCGCACGAGCGCCCGCAGCTGTGCCTTGATGTCCACACCGCGGTGTTCCCAGAACCGC
>DASQTE010000102.1:0-6657 GCA_035642035.1 Blastococcus sp. | reverse complement strand
GCAGCGGTGGCGGCAGCGACGGCGCTCCGAGCGCACGGGCGACGGCGGGGAGCACCAGCCGCGCCTCCCGGAGCGGCGCCAGCTTGGCGACCGCGACCCCGTCGGGGAAGTCGGCGGTCAGCGCACGGGCGACGGCCAGCGCCAGACTGGTCTTCCCGACGCCGCCCGGCCCGGTGAGCGTCAGCAGCCGGGTGCCGCCCGACCGGAGCAGCCCGACGATCTCCTCGCGCTCGGCATCCCGGCCGAATAGCGGGGTGGCGGGCGCCGGCAGGGAGGACAACGGCGAGGGGGGCCGGGCCGCCGCAGAGAGTGCCTCCCGCTCGTCGTCGTCGAGGCCCAGGGCGTCGGCGAGGGCGCGGAGGGTGTGCGGATAGGGACGCCGTCGCTCCCCGCGCTCGAGCGCACCGACCGCCTTGCCGGTCAGGCCGGCGCGGGCGGCGAGCTCCTCCTGGGTGAGCGAGGCGCGCTCGCGGAGGCGCCGCAGCAGCTCGGCGAACCCGCCGGGACCCTCGCTCACCGGCAGGAAGGTAGCGGGCTCAGGCGGCCGGCGGGGCTCCGCGCAGGCGGACGACGGTGGCGCGGTAGTTGCGCCGGCCGACGACCCGCCAGGCGGTCCGGGTCGCGGGGGCGAGCCCGGCCATGAGGCGGGCCCGGTCGATGGCGCAGGCGTCCTCGAGGGCCAGGCCCAGCAGGATGAGCTGCTCGCGGCCGCAGAGGGTGGTCGTCGCCGCCCGGCTGACCGCCGTCCACTCGGCGGCCGGGAGGTAGCGGGCGAGCAGCGGGTGGAGGTCACGCTCCTCGGCGGCCAGGTGCACCTCGACCTGGTCGGCGAGCCGGGTGCAGGCGCGGGCGAAGCCGTTACGGGCGGGCAGCGTGGTGGCGACCGCCCACTGCCGCGCGACGGTGGAGAGGTCGCGGAGCACGTGGTCGAGCAGCGCGGCGCGGCTGGTCCAGTAGCCGATGGCGTCGCGGGCGCTGTCCTGCTCGCGGGCCGGGAGGCTGCGGAAGAGCGCCGGCCACAGCAGCTCGCGCTCGGTGGCGTGGTGCTGGAGCAGGACGCGGGCGAGCAGGTCGGCGTGCCCGGTCAGCTCGGTGGCGCGGGTGGCGTCCTCGGCCGGCGCCCAGCTCGCCAGCTCGGCCAGCATCCGGAACTCCCGGCGCACCGCCTGGTGCAGCACCCGCTGGTAGGCGACCGCGGCGGAGGAGCGCGGGGCGTCGCCGACCGGCGTGCGGGGGCTCGGGACGGTCGGACGGGTGAGGACGGCGGTCATCGGGCACCTCGTACTTCGGCTGGATCGGACGCGTTCGACGCTAGGAAGAGGCGCGTCCCGGCCGACAGGTACAGATGTCCCGCACTTTCTGGGACTCCGTCCGGGGCGCTCAGCCGCGCAGTGACGCGTTGAGCCGGGCGGCCTGCCGCGTCAGGTGGTCCCGCTCGGCGAGGTCGGTCGCCTTCAGGGCCGCCTCGGCGTAGAGCCGTGCCGCGGCCGCCGGGTCACCGTCGCGCTCGTGCAGGTAGGCAGAGACGGCGGTGTACCGGGGCAGGGCGGGGTCGAGTTCGGCCAAGGCGGCCAGGCCGGCCCGCGGGCCGTCGGCCTCGCCGATCGCGACGGCTCGGTTGAGGCGGGCGACCGGGCTGCCGGTGAGCCGCACCAGCTCGTCGTACCACTCGACGATCTGCACCCAGTCGGTCTCCTCGGCCGTGCGGGCGTCGGCGTGGAGGGCGGCGACGGCGGCCTGGGCCTGGAACTCGCCCAGCCGGTCGCGGGCGAGGGCGGTCTGCAGGACGTCGACGCCCTCGGCGATCAGCGCGGTGTCCCACAGGGTGCGGTCCTGCTCGGCGAGCGGCACGAGGCTGCCGTCGGGGCGGGTCCGTGCGGGGCGCCGCGCGTGGTGGAGCAGCATCAGCGCCAACAGCCCCGCCACCTCCTCGTGCTCGATGCCGGCCGCGAGCTGGCGGGTGAGCCGGATGGCCTCGGCGGCGAGGTCGACGTCGCCGGAGTAGCCCTCGTTGAAGACCAGGTAGAGCACGCGCAGCACGGTGGCGACGTCGCCCGGCTGGTCGAACCGGACGTCGGAGACGGTCCGCTTGGCCCGGCTGATGCGCTGGGCCATGGTCGCCTCGGGCACCAGGTAGGCCTGCGCGATCTGCCGGGTGGTCAGGCCGCCGACGGCGCGCAGGGTGAGCGCGACCGCGGAGGCCGGGGTCAGGGACGGGTGCGCGCACAGGAAGTACAGCTGCAGCGTGTCGTCGACCTCCGCGCCCGGGCCGGGCGCCGTCTCGTCCTCGACGAGCTCCTCGCGCCGCCGCCGGGAGGTGTCGGCGCGGGCGCCGTCGAGGAACTTGCGCCACGCCACCGTGACCAGCCAACCCTGCGGGTCCCGCGGGGCATCGTCCGGCCACACTCGGACGGCTTCGACCAGCGCCTCCTGGACGGCGTCCTCGGCCGCCGCGAAGTCGGCTCCGCGGCGGCCGAGGATCCCGATCACGGTGGGAGTGAGGGTCCGCAACAGAGCCTCGTCCACCGCGCGTCACTCCGTGACGGTCGGCGGCTCGCCGTACAACGGCCGGACCTCGAGCCACTCGTGGATCGGCTCCCCGCCCGCGCCCGGCGCCGAGGACAGCTCGCCGGCCAGCTCGACCGCCCGCTCTTGGCTGTCGACGTCGATGATCATCCAGCCGGCGATCAGGTCCTTGGTCTCGGCGAACGGGCCGTCGGTGACCGGCGGGCGCCCCTCGCCGTCGGAGCGCACCCACATGCCCTCCGGCTGCAGTGCCTGCCCGTCGACGTACTCGCCGGTGCCCTCGAGCCGGGTCGCGAAGTCCTGCATGTACTGCATGTGGGCCGAGACCTCGTCCGGCGTCCACCGGTCCATCGGCACGTCGTTCTTCGGTGCGGGCGCGCCTCGGTAGTGCTTGAGCAGCAGGTACTTGGCCATCGTGTTCTCCCTGGTGAGGTGCGGCCCATCGTGGCCGCGTCCACCCAGGGGACGGAACAGCCATGCCGTTCTCGACATCCTCCGGCGAAAAATCTCAGAGCCGGCTCGTCGTCGCGTCGTCCTCGGTGCCGTCGAACCAGTGGTCGAGCACCTCGCGGAACACGGGCTGGTCGGGGGCGGCGTGCGCGAACAGCGTCATCGACGAGCGCAGCTTCATCGCGTCGACGGAGCCGAAGACGCGCTCCGAGTCGGTGGTGTCCAGGACGGTGAGCGCCGTCGCGCACTCGACCAGCCGCCGGCCGAGCGTGGGGTGGGCGAGGTAGGCGCGGGCCTCGTCGAGGTCCTGGATCGCGAACCGCTGCGCCATGCCGCTGCGGCCCAGCCCCGCGATCTGCGGGAAGACGAACCACATCCAGTGCGTGCGCTTTTCGCCGGCACGCAGCTCGGCGAGCGCCTGGTCGTAGGTCTGGGACTGGGCGTCGACGAACCGCTGCAGGTCGGAGGTCACCGGGCGAGCCTCGCACCCCGATGACTTAGGGACGGCGCCACGGTCTGACCCACATGCAGACGACGACTCTCGACTTCGGCCCGCAGACCGCCGAGGTTGCCCGGATCGTGGCCGGTGTCCGGGACGACCAGCTGTGCCACCCCACGCCGTGCACCGAGCTGAACGTGGCCGCGGTGCTCGACCACCTCGTCGGGCTCACCGTCGCCTTCCGCGAGGCCGCCGAGAAGGTGCCGCAGCCCCCGGGCCCCTTCCCGGACGCGGCGAACCTGGCCGATGACTGGCGATCCCGGCTCCCGCAGCAGCTGGATGCCCTCGCCGCCGCCTGGCGCGATCCCGGCGCCTGGGAGGGCATGACCACCATCGCGGGCATGGAGCTCCCCGGCAGTGCCGTCGGCGTCATCGCGCTCAACGAGGTCCTCCTGCACGGCTGGGACCTCGCGGCGGCCAGCGGCCAGGAGTACCGGGCCGACCCGGTCAGCGCCCAGGCGTGCCTGGAGTACGGCGCCGAGTTCGCCCGGACCACGCCGCAGTTTCGGGACCAGATCTACGCGCCCGTCGTGCCGGTGCCGGAGGACGCCCCGCTGCTCGACCGGCTGCTCGGTCAGGCCGGCCGCGACCCGGGGTGGACCTCCGCCTGACCCAGCGCCACGGCGGCGCTCAGCCGCAGCGTCGCGCCGAGCCACAGCAGGACGTCGTGCAGCCGGAGGACGGTCAGCTCGACGTCCCTGGCCCGGAGCTCGGAGGCGAGCCGGGCGAACCCCGCGGCGTTCGCCCTGACCTCGCGGTGGACCACGGCCTCCACACCGCTGTCGCCCTCGCGGACGTGCGGGAGCAGCTGCCACCGGGTGGCCCGGACCAGCAGCGGGACCAGGTCGGGACGGCGGTGGTGCAGCGCGGCGTTCAGGTGCTTCGGGGACGCCGCCCGGTCAGCCGTCTCGCGCACCCGGCGCAGCGCGGCGCCGACGGTGCGCGGCTCGGCGAGCACCGAGAACTCGTCCTCCGGCAGCTCCTCGAACCGGCGGCCGGCGGCCCGCTCGACCACCGCCTCCGCGAGCGGCTCGACGTCCGCCAGCGCGGCCTTGGTCGCGTGCCACCCCTCCGGGTCGAGCCGGCCGTGCAGGCCCTCGGCGGTGAGGATGTCGGGCTCGCCGAGCGGGCCGATGGCCTGCTGCCGGCGGTCGAACCGGTCGAAGCCGAAGGCGGGGATCTCCGCCCAGCGGCCGGTGCGGGCGTTGGGCGCGCGGAAGTACAGCGGCCGCCGTCCCCGCGCGTACCCGACGACGGCGGCGAGCGCGGTGTCGAGGGGCAGCGGGTCGGGACCGGCGCTCGGCAGGACCAGCTGGGCGTCGTCCACCGGTCTCCCTCCCGCGTCCTGGAGTCATCGTCGCAGGACCCGGGAGGCCGCCGTCAGACCGTCTCGGGCAGGCGCAGCTGGGCGAGGGCGACGTCGAACTCGGCCACCTCGGTGATGTGCATGCCCATGTGCTGGGTGAACTCCTCGCGCATCGCCTGGGCCTGACCCTTGGCGCGGTTCATCGTCTGGCGGTCCTCGTAGACGGAGGTGATCGCGCAGCGGCCGTTCTCCCGGTTGACGAAGAGGCTGACGCTGCAGAAGCCGATCAGGTCGTCGATGCGGGGGACGATGTGCGTGCGGAAGCCGTCGATGATCCGGTCGGCCGCGCCGAGCGGCCCCTTCGTGTAGATCACCCGGCAGGCGGCGTGGGCCGGTGTCCCGAGCGTGCGGTGCAGGACGCCGACCTCCCACTCGGCCACCTCGGCCTCGTCCACGGCGCCCTCGAGGGTCCGGGCCAGCGTGTCGCGGATGCCGCCGATCGCCTCGGCGCTGCGCCACATTGCCTCGGCGTCGTCCCAGGACGTGGTGACGATGCAGCGCCCCGAGGACCGGTCGACGAGCATGGACAGGCCGACGCAGCCCTCGATCCGCTCGACGGCGGGCAGGACGTCGTCCCGGACGTGGGCGATGCCGGTGTCGATGGCGCTCGGGTCACCGCGGAACGTGGTCGATCGGGCATGCATGCGGTGGCTCCCCCTCCGAGCGGGCGCGCCCCGGCGGCGTCGCCGTGGGCTCACTGTCCTGGAGTGGGAAGCCGCTGGGAACGACTTCCAGCACGGAGGGGGCGACACCTGGAGCGTGCCGAATCGTGGAGACGATGCTGCCCACAGTCCTGTCCGACAGGTCCAGCCGGGCGGCGCTCCGGGCCTGATCTCCGTCGAGGGCGCCGGCCGATGGTGCGGCCGGCGCCCTCGCGCGGGTCAGGCGCGGGAGAGGACCGGCCGAGTCTTGGCCCAGTTCAGGAACGTCGTCGCCCGGTGCAGGTCGGGGATGTCGTTGCCGATCAGGGAGCGCAGCAGGTCGTTACTCCACACGGCCAGGCGCCCGACGGTCCAGCCGACTTTCTCGGCCGGCGGTAGGTCCAGCTCGAAGACCAGCTTGACGATCTCCTTCTTGCCGTCGGTGGGCGCCGAGTAGCGGAGGATCGGCAGGAACCGGGCTGGGTCGCTCACGCAGAGCACCTTGGTGAGAAGCGGCTCCTTGTTGAACGACGGGAAGCCGATCTTCTTGCCGTCGATCAGCTGGGTGAGCCGGTCCTCCAGGCGCAGGCTGTCGGGGCCGTGCAGGAGGAACTCGATCGAGTCGCGGACCTTCTGCGCCGACTTCTCCGCGCCCTGCGTCTTCCACGCCCGGGTCAGGCCGGACATGTTGCCGGCGCTCGCGACGACGTCCGTGGTGGCGAACTCGAGCAGGTCGTCCGGGCTCGCGCCCGGCAGGCCGTCGCGGCTGAACAGCGCCTGATACCTGGCGAGCTGGTCGGCGGCCTCGGTGCCGGGCCCGCGGTGGTCGAGCCGGAACTCCGACGCCAGCAGCGCGACCCGCTCGCGGACGTCGGGGCGCACGTCCAGCGTCGTCGGGAAGGCGGCGTGCAGGGAGTCGATCGTGCGGACGGCGGGCCGGCCCGGGTCGCGCCGCGCCTCCCCGCGCAGCCACTCGTGGCCGCAGTCCGCGCAGTGGATGAGCAGGCGGCTGTCGGCCTGCGGGGTGCCGGTGATGTCCTCGGAGTTGCACTTCGGACAGGCGATGAGAGGCATGGGGTTCCCGTTCCGTTCAGGTTGGTCCGTGCACGGGCACCGGCCGGCCCAGCCGCGCCTCGGTGTCGTCGAGGCCATCGGGATGGACGGCGAGCCCTTCG
>DASQTE010000101.1:0-4946 GCA_035642035.1 Blastococcus sp. | reverse complement strand
GGGTGTGGCGGCGGGCGGAAGCGGTGCAGGCGGTGCTCGCCCAGCGCTCGCAGCTCCGGTCGGTCGGGATCCCGGACCTGCTGATCGCGGCGGTCGCCGACCTGCACCGGATCCCCGTCGTGCACTACGACGCGGACTTCGAGCACGTCGCGGAGGTCACCGAGCAGGATGTCCGCTGGGTGGTGCCACGCGGGTCGGTGCCATGACCGCTCGCGAGACCTCGGAGGGGACCATGAGCGTGCGGCAGCTGCGGTTGGTGGTGGCGACCGGGAGCGACACGGACTACGAGCAGGCGGTCGCCTTCTACCGGGACGCGCTGGGCTTGGCCGAGCGGGAGGCGATCGCCGGGCCGGGCGGGGCGCACGTGACGATCCTCGACGCGGGTCGGGCGACGCTGGAGCTGGCGAACCCGGCGCAGCGGCGGTTCATCGACCGGGTCGAGGTGGGCCGGGAGGGGGTGGCGCCGCGGTTGCGGGTCGCGTTCGAGGTGGCCGACAGCCGGGCCCTGACCGCGGAGCTGACCGCCGCCGGGGCGACGGAGCTGGCGCCGCCGACCGAGACCCCGTGGCGGTCGCTCAACTCGCGGCTCGCCGCGCCGGCCGACCTGCAGATCACGCTCTTCGAGGAGCTGGGTCCGGAGCCCCGACCGTCCCGGGTGGACGCCGCGGTGACGGTGCGGGAGGCGACCGAGGCGGACTGGCCGGCGATCTGGGCGTTCCTGCGGGGGATCGTCGCGGCCGGGGACACGTACACCTGGGACCGCGACACCCCCGAGGACGCCGCCCGGGCGAAGTGGATGCAGCGGCCGCCCGGGCGCACCGTGGTCGCGGTGGACGGGGACGGCACGGTGGTGGGCAGCGCGGAGACCCATCCCAACCAGGCCGGCGCCGGTGCGCACGTCGCCAACGCCGGCTTCATGGTCGACCCGGCGCACGGCGGGCGGGGGATCGGGCGCCTGCTCGCCGAGCACGTGCTCGACCGGGCGCGGGCCGACGGCTACCGGGCCATGCAGTTCAACGCCGTCGTCGAGACCAACACCGGCGCCATCGCGCTCTGGCGCTCGCTCGGCTTCGACATCGTCGGGACCGTCCCCGGCGCCTTCGACCATCCCGCCCACGGCCCGGTCGCTCTGCTCGTCATGCACCGCTTCCTCTGAGGAGTACAGTCTGGTCTGTCTAGACGGATCAGGAGGTGCGATGAGCGGCTACTGGCAGGTCCAGGAGGCCAAGCAGCGCTTCAGCGAGGTAGTGCGGTCGGCGCGCTCGGACGGGCCCCAGTTCGTCACCAAGCACGGCGACGAGGTCGCCGTCGTCCTGGACATCCGCGAATACCGCCGCCTCCAGGGCGGTGCCCGGAACTTCAAGGACTTCTTGCGGTCCGGCCCCGACCTGGATGTGCTCGACCTCCGCCGGTCCCGCGAGGTGGCCCGGTCGGTCGACCTGGACGCGGACGAGTGAGCTTCCTGCTGGACACCAACGTCGTCTCCGAGGTGCGCCGGCGGGAGCCGGACCGGCGGGTCGCCGCCTGGTTCACCTCGGTGCGCGCGACCGACCTCTATCTCAGCGCCCTCGTCGTCGGGGAGATCCGGCACGGCATCGAGCGGTTGGCCCGGCGCGACCGCGCGCAGGCCACCGTGTACGACAAGTGGCTCGCCGACCTGCTCGACCTCTACGGCGATCGGGTCGTCCCGGTGACGGCCGACGTGGCGGAAACCTGGGGGCGGCTCAACGTGCCGGACCCGCTGCCGGTCGTCGATAGCCTGCTGGCCGCGACGGCGCTCGTCCACGACTGGACCCTGGTCACCCGCAACACCGCCGACGTGGTGCGCACCGGCGTCCGCCTGCTCGACCCCTTCGAGCCCCCCGGCTGACGGTCAGGCGACGCCGTTGAGGGGCGGAGGGCGAGTGCGCTGAGCGCGTCGGCCCGGGGATCGGCTGGTCCTGCTCCGAGGCGTGTCACGCGCCGGCACCAGGGTGGAGCAGGGCGAGGGCGGCGGTGACCAGGGCGGCGTTGTCGGGAGCGGGGGAGCCGTCGGGGAGCACGAGGGTGTCTTCCAGGCCGATGCGGGTGTCCAGCCCGCGGCGGCCGGCCTCGCGGAGGACCGGCCAGGCGGCGGTGCCCTCGCCGTGCAGCAGGATCGGGACCCCGGGATCGGTGCCCAGCGTGTCGACCAGCGCGGCAGCGGCCGTGACCGGGTGGGGCTCGTCGTCCATGACTTCGAGCAGCACCCGCAGGCAGCGCCCGCGGTGTGGCCACGCCCGCCAGGAGCGGACCGCGGCCGGCGTCCACAACCCCGCCTCCACGCCGACGCCGCGGTCGAGCAGGTCGGCGGCCAGCTCGGTCGAGCCGTCCTCGTGCCAGTTGACCGAGGCGAAGTCGGGCAGCACCTGCCAGCCCGCACCGCCGCGCGCCGGGCGGCCGGGTCGCGGGCCGCCCAGGCGCCGGTGGTGACGCCGACCGGGGTGCCGGGCGTCGCGGCCCGGACGGCGTCGAGCGCGGCGGCGACCGCAGCGCCGTCGAGGGTGTCGGCGCCGGTGTGGTCCTTGGGGTGGACGTGCAGCGCACCGGCGCCGGCCGCGACCGCGGCCGCGGCGGCCGCGGCCAGCTCGGCCGGCGTGACCGGCAGCGCCGGGTGGTCGGCCGGGCGGCGGGGACCGTTGAGGCAGGCCTTGAGCAGCACCCCGGCAGTGTGCCGGTCGGCCGGCCGATGCGCGGCGGGCGGCGGGGAGTCGAGGTGGGAGGCTGGCGCCGTGGAGCGGGCGGAGTGGGAGCGGCGACTGGCCGCGGTGTGGGCGCAGCGGTCCGAGCTGAGCGAGGAGGACCTCGTCGCAGCCGTCGCGAACCTGGTCGCCGAGCTGCCGGCGGAGGACCCGGTGGGTCCGTTCGAGCTGGCGTCCGCGTACGACTCGACGGGCGATCCGGCGCGCGCCGTCGACGGCTACCGCGCAGCCCTCGGGCGTGGGCTCACCGGGCCGCGGCGCCGCCGGGCGGTGATCCAGCTGGCCAGCTCGCTGCGCAACCTGGGTCAGGCCGAGGAGAGCGTGGCGCTGCTGACCGCGGAGCGGGACGCCGGCCCGGACGAGCTGGACGACGCGGTCAGCGCGTTCCTGGCCCTCGCGCTCGCGTCCACCGGCCGGGACCGGGAGGCGGTCGGGGTCGCGCTGGCCGCGCTGGCGCCGCACCTGCCCCGCTACACCCGCGCGCTCACCGCGTACGCCGGGCAGCTCCCGGAGACCGACATGAGCCTCCGGCCGGTCGGCCGGGTGGAGTCGCCCCTGGCGGACCGGGCGGAAGCCCCCCGGCAGGGCGACGAGGGCGCCCCGGACGCCACGATCGTGCTGCGACCCGACCTGGCGCCGGCGTACCGGGACATCGCCGGCGGGGCCGAGCTGGTCGTGCTGACCTGGCTGGACCGCGCCGACCGGACCGTGCTGGCCGTGCACCCGCGCGGCGACACCAGCCGCCCGGTCACCGGGGTCTTCAGCACCCGAGCGCCGGACCGGCCCAACCCGATCGGCCTGCACCGGGTCACCGTCCTCGCCGTCGACGGGCCCCGGCTGCGGGTGGCCGGGCTGGAGGCGCTGGACGGCACGCCCGTCCTCGATCTCAAGCCCGTGCTCGGCCGGGTCGAGGAGCGATAGCGCGTGGCCGAGCTGGGTGAGCTGCGGGACGGGATGCGGGCCTTCACCGACGAGCGGGACTGGGGGCGCTTCCACGATCCCAAGTCGGTGCTGCTCGCGCTGGTCGGCGAGGTGGGCGAGCTGGCCGAGCTGCTGCAGTGGCTGCCCGCCGGCGAAGCCCGCGACCAGGCGGGACAGGAGCCGCTGCGCACCCGGCTGGGCGAGGAGCTGGGTGACGTCCAGCTCTACCTGGTGCTGCTCGCCGACGTGCTCGGCATCGACCTGGGCGAGGCGGCGCGGGCGAAGCTGGCCGCCAACCACGTCCGCCACCCGGCCGGCACCGGCCCGGAAAAATTCTGAGGAGGCTGTCGATCCCGGCGGGGGCCGTTCGTCGGGAGGAGCATCGAGGCCCGGCAGGCGGGCCCGGAGCGAGGGGGAAGGACACCACCATGGCCCAGTACGTGGTCCTGATCTACGAGGACGAGAAGAGCTGGGGGCCCGAGGGGGACCCGGCCGCGATCCAGGCCGGTATGCAGGCGCACGGCGACTTCGCGCAGGCGGCCGGCGCCAAGCTGCGGGGCGGGGAGGCGCTGCAGCCCACCAGCACCGCGACCACCATCCGCAAGGACGGCGCCGGCGGCTTCACCGTCACCGACGGCCCGTTCGTGGAGAGCAAGGAGGCGCTCGGCGGCTTCTACGTCATCGAGGCGGCCGACCTGGACGAGGCGATCGAGCTGGCCAAGCAGGTGCCGGCGCCGTTCGGCGGCGTCGAGCTGCGCCCGGCCATGGTCTTCGACTGACCCG
This sequence comes from Blastococcus sp., assembly GCA_035642035.1. Lineage (GTDB taxonomy): Bacteria > Actinomycetota > Actinomycetes > Mycobacteriales > Geodermatophilaceae > Blastococcus_B. Next base: position 522 of record DASQTE010000101.1, on the reverse strand, counting down.
GTCCGGGGTGGACGTGACCGCGGTCGCCGCCGCGGTCGCCGCGGCGCACCGTCGCGAGTGGGCCTTCGTGCTCGCCGCGACGGTGCGCGTCACCCGCGACCTCGACCTGGCCGAGGAGTGCGTGCAGGACGCGTACGCGCAGGCACTGACCACCTGGGCCGAGCGCGGCGTGCCGGCGAAGCCGGGGGCGTGGCTGACCACCGTGGCCCGCCGCCGGGCGCTGGACCTGGTGCGCCGGGACGCCACGCTGCGCCGGGCGCTGCCGCTGCTGGTCGAGGAGGACGACACCGGCCCGGACCCGCGCAGCGGGTTCCCGGACGACCGGCTGCGGCTGGTCTTCACCTGCTGCCACCCGGCGCTGGCGGTCGAGGCCCAGGTCGCGCTGACGCTGCGGCTGCTGTGCGGCCTGAGCACCGCCGAGGTGGCGCGGGCCTTCCTGGTCAGCGAGCCGACGATGGCGGCCCGGATCACCCGGGCCAAGAAGAAGATCACCGGCGCCCGCATCCCGTACCGGGTGCCGGC
>DASQTE010000100.1:0-19580 GCA_035642035.1 Blastococcus sp. | reverse complement strand
CCCCGCCGGTGCTGCCGAGCCAGCCCACCGCGCCGGGCGCGAGCTCCTCCATCCACCTGTCCATCGCCGCGCGGAGGGCGTCCGCGTCCGACGTCCTGCCCTGGATGACCTGAACGAACATGGCACTCCTCCCGGTCCTATGACCTCGCCTGTCGTCCCCGCGGCGGGAGACTAGGGCGCCGACAGACCGCGGACGAGAGTCGAGAGACCCGCCCGCGGAGGAATCCGCGGACCGGCACGTCAGCGGGCCGGAACGGGCTGACACGCCCACCGGCCCGCCGTAGCCTCCCGGCGGGGTGAGCTTCCATGATCGAAGCGGACGGCCGACCTGTCGAGCAGCACGGCAGACCCGGACGGCCAGGAGCGCGAGCCGCGCTGGCCGCCGTCCTGCTGGCCCTCACCGCCTGCGGCGACGCGGACGCCGGCGCCGACAGCGGCAGCGCCGAATCGCGGGCCCTCACCCTCTACACCTGCCTGAGCGACGAATCGATCCAGCCGCTGATCGCGGCGTTCGAGGACAGCGACCCCGGCGGCCGGGTGGAGCTGTTCCGCGCGCCCACCGGAGAGCTCAACGCGCGGGTCGCGGCCGACGTCCGATCGGGCGGCCTGCAGGCCGACGTGTTCTGGGGCTGCGACCCGCTGACCGTGCAGGCCCTCGTGGACCAGGACCTCGTCGGCGGGTGGACACCGGAGGAGGCGGCGGCGATCCCCGAGGACTACCGCACCGACGACTACGTGGGTGCCCACCTGCTCTACATGGTGGCGGTCCACCGCACCGACGTCCCGGCCCCGGAGCGGTGGTCCGACCTGGCGGACTACACGGCAGTCGCCGTGCCCGATCCCTCCGTCGCGGCCTCGGCACTCGGCGCACTGGGCTGGTTCGCCGAGGACCCCGACCACGGCGTCGCGTTCTACGCGAGCCTGCGGGACGACGGCGCGGTGCAGGTGAGCACGCCGGACGACGTGACCACCGGCGTCGCCCAGGGCATCTACGACGCCGGGATGACGACCGCCAACTCGGCGTACGCGGCCAGGGACGCCGGCTCCCCCGTGGACGTCGTCTGGCCGGAGCCGGGCGCGGTCGCGATCCCCGGGCCGGTGGCGCTGGCGACCGGGAGCGCCGACTCGCAGGTCGCGAGGGACTTCATCACCTTCGCCGTGAGCGAGGAGGGGCAGGGGGTGCTCGGCGGGTCCGGCGCCTATCCGACCCGGCCGGGCGTCGTCGGCCCGACCATTCCGGACGGCGCACCGACCGTCTCCCCGGACTGGGCGGCCATCGCGACGAACAGGGACGCGATGCTCGGCGAGTACCAGCAGGTCTTCGGCGGCTGACGCATGCCACCCGGCCGCGCGCCGTCGGTCGCCAGGGCCGCGGGCGTCGTCGCACTCGCCGCGTTCCTCGGCCTCCTGGTCGTCCTCCCCCTGCTGCGGCTGGGACAGGTGGTCGCGACCGAGGGCGGCCGGCTCGGGGACGTCCTCGGCTCCCCCGGCCTCGGCGGCGCGGTCCGGAACACCCTCGTCCTGGCCGCGGCGGTCACCGTCGCCGCCGTGCCGATCGGGGTGTCCCTGGCGCTGGTCCTCCGCCACCCCGACCTGCCCGGCCGCACCTTCTGGCGGGTCGCGGTCCTGGTGCCCGTCCTCGTCCCGGACTTCGTCCTCGGCTACAGCTGGACCCAGGCCTATGCGCGGGCCGGCTTCACCGACACGGTGCTCGGGTTCTCCTGGCCCGGCCTCCTCGGCCCGGCCGGGGTGTGGCTGGTGCTCGTCGTGAACGCCGCTCCGCTGGCCTACCTGGTCGTCGCCGTCGGCCTGGCCGCGCGCGCCGAGCCCGACCTCGAGCGCGCCGCGCGGGTATCGGGCGCGAACGGCGCGACGGCACTGTTCACGATCACCCTGCGCCTGGCGCTCCCGGCGGTGGTCGCCGCCGGTGTGCTGGTCTTCGTGCTCACGCTGGGCACCTTCGCCATCCCGCAGGTGCTGGGCGCGCCCGCGGGCTTCACCACGGTGACCACCCGCATCTACGCCGACCTCTCCTTCGGCGGGGACCCGTCGTCCTTCCTCGACGCGGTGACGCTCGCGCTGCTCCTCGTCCTGCTCGCCGCGGTCTGCGTGGCCCCGGCCGACGCCCTGCTCGGTCCCCGGCTCCGCTCGACGCGGGGGGCGGGCGCGCCCGGGGGCTCCGCCGCCCCCGGACCGCGCGGGGTGCGACGCGCCCAGGCCCTCGCGCTGGGCGGCTACCTGCTCCTGACCGCGGCGCTGCCGCTCGCCGCCCTCGTGCTGTCGTCGGTCACCCGCGCCCTCGGCGTCCCGCCCACGCCCGCCAACTGGGGGCTGGACCACTTCCGCGAGGTCCTGGACGTCCGCACGGCCGAGGCACTGGGCCGCAGCCTCGGCCTGGCGGTGGTCGCGGCGTCGTCGCTCGTGCTGCTCGGGAGCCTGGTCGCCGTCCTCGAGCGCCGCCGTGGCGGCCGGGCGACGGCCACCCTGATCACCCTCACCCTCGTCCTGCCCGGCTCCACCCTCGCCGTCGCGCTGCTGATCGCCTACGGGCGCTGGCTCTCCGGCACGCTCGCCCTGATCCTGCTGGCGTACCTGGCCAAGCTGTGGGCCGTCGCGCACCGGCCGATCGCGGGCGCGCTCGACCGGCTGCCCCCGGACGAGCTCCGCGCCGCCCGGGCCAGCGGCGCCGGGCCGGTCACCGCCGTCCGGACGGTGGCCCTGCGGCCGCTGGCCCCGGCCCTGCTCGCGGCCTGGCTGATCTGCTTCCTCACCTCCCTGCACGAGGTCACCATGTCGAGCCTCCTGTACGGGCCGGGCAGCGAGACGCTGGCGGTCGTGGTGCTCAACAGCCAGGAGCTCGGCCGGATCGGCCCGACGGCGGCGCTGTCGGTCGCGCTGACCGTCCTGGTCGCGGTGCCTGCCGCGATCGCGTGGTGGGGCATCGGCCGGCTCGCACGGCGGTCCGGCGACGCGCGGGGGGCCCTCCGTGCTGCCTGAGCCCGCCCTCGAGGTGGTCGACCTCGAGGTGGCGTACGGCTCGACGCCCGCGCTGCGCGGGGTCGGCCTCGCCGTCGGGCGCGGGGAGGTCCTCGCGGTCCTGGGGCCCTCCGGCTCCGGGAAGTCGACGCTGCTGCACGCCGTGGCCGGCTTCCTGGAGCCGCGCGCGGGGTCGATCCGCCTCGGCGGGACGACGGTGGCCGGCAGCGTGCGGCCGGTGCCCCCCGAGCGCCGGGACGTCGCCGTGGTGTTCCAGCACTATGCGTTGTGGCCGCACCTGACCGCCGTGGACACGGTCGCCTATCCCGTCCGGCGGCGGGGCGTCGGGCGCGGTGCGGCCCGCGCCGAGGCGCTGACGATCCTGGAGCGCCTGCACGTCGCACACCTCGCCGACCGCAGGCCTGCCGAGCTCTCCGGCGGCGAGCAGCAGCGGGTGGGTCTCGCCCGGGCGCTCGCCCGCCGGCCGTCGGTGTACCTGTTCGACGAGCCGACCGCGCACCTGGACACCCATGTCCGGGGCCTCTTCCTCGAGGAGCTGGTCGTCCGGCAGCGGGACAGCGGTGCCGCCGCCGTCTACGCCACGCACGACGCCGAGGAGGCTCTCGGCCTGGCCGACCGGGTGGCGCTGCTCCGGGAGGGGCGGCTGCTCCAGCTGGGCACCCCGCAGCAGGTCTACGAGGAGCCCGTCGACCTCTTCGCCGCCCTCCTCACCGGCCCCGCGTCGGTGCTCGACGCGCCGGGCGGCGGCACGCTGCTCGTCCGCCCCGGGTGGGCGCGTCTCGGCGGGGGGCTGGAGGCGAAGGTGCACACCGTGCGGTTCCGCGGGCCGCACTCGGAGTACCTGGCCGACAGCCCGCTCGGGGAGGTGCAGATCCGCGAAGCCGGCCCGCCGCGTCACGCGCCCGGCGACCGCATCGGCTGGACCCTCGAGCGCAGCTGGTCGCTGCCGGACACCGGCGGGGCTCGGTGAGTCCCTCAGTCGAGCAGGGCGGGGACCAGGGAGCGGGTGGAGCGGTCGTTCACGATCGCCAGATGGCGTTCGGTGTAGCGGCGCAGCCGGGCGACCTGTGCCTCGGTCAGCCGGTCGCAGACCCACTCCCAGTGCAGCGACACCCAGTCGCCGGGCGTCACCGCCACCATCCCGACGCCGTCGACCGACTGGACGGCGGCCTCGGTCGACGGCTCGCCCAGGGCCAGGACGTCGCCGTCCCAGGTCAGCGGCCGGCTGCGGACGACCACCTGATCGCCCTCCACCTCCAGCACCCGGCCCCACCGGATGCGGCAGCGGTCCAGCACGGTCAGCGCGTGCGCGGCCTTGCGACCGTCGGTGAGCAGGCCGGTGTACGGGTAGATGCAGAGGACGGCGAAGCTGTGGTGGGGCACTCCCCCGGCGAGCACTCCCTCGGTGAGGCTGCCGAAGCGGGCCCCCGTCATGTACCGGAACCGTTCCTCCATCGAGTCGCCGACGGCGGGCGTGCCGACCAGCTCCAGGCGCGGGCTCCCCACCCAGTAGGCCTCGACCACCCGGCGGTCCAGGGGGTCGTCGAGCCCCGTGGCCCCGGCGATCAGTCGGAGGTAGGGCCAGGCGCCGGCGAACTGCTGGGCCATGGCCCGCAGCCCGCGCTCGTCCCTGCCCGCGACGCCGTACTCGAAGAGCCCGCCGGAGTCGGCCGGGCCGCAGAAGCCGTGCGAGTTGGGCGGGAAGGCGTACCGCGCGAACAGGACCGGGCCGGGGGTCGGCGGCGGCTCAGCCATGTGCGACTCCCTCGTCCGATGGGTCCTCGCGACGTCGGCCCATCAGCTCGAGGCCGGACATCGCCGCCTCGGCACCGGCGGGATCGGTGAGCTCGACCGCGAAGCCCATGTGGATGAGCACCCACTGGCCTGGTTCCGGCGCCTCGTCCAGCAGTCCGATGTTGACCCGCCGGCCGGCGCCCTCCACCTCGACCAGCGCGAGCTGGTCGCCGAACCCGGGGACCATCTCCACGACCCGTCCCGGGATGCCGAGGCACATCTCAGACCACCTCCGCCGCAGTCAGGCTCCGAGTGACGACGTCGCGCACGGTCCGGCCGGCCTCGTCGACGGCCGCCGCGACGGGTGGGGTGAGCCCCATGCCGTCCCCCGTCTCGGCGACCTGGCACCCGACGACGACGGTCAGCGGCGGCAGGGCTCCGCCGAGAGCGGCGAGGGAGCCGAGCACGGTGGCCGGGTCCATGCCGTGCGCGTCGACGGCCGTCCCCGACCCGACGTCGTCCGGTCCGACCCGGACGACCGCGAGGGAGCCGACCGCGCCCCGGTCGGGCAGCGCGTCGACGATCACCAGCACGTCCCACGGGTCGAGCAGGTCGTAGGCGAGATGCAGGCCGCGGATGCCGTAGTCGACCACCCGGACGCCGTCCGGCACCGACCCGGCCGCCAGCCGCCGCACCACCTCGCAGCCGAAGCCGTCGTCGGTGCGGAACACGTTCCCGATGCCGGCGACGAGGATCCGGGGCGCGGGAACCGCGGTCATCCCGGCTTCCCGGCAGCCTGCTCCGGTCCACCCTGGTCGTGGTCGTCCCGGCTGACGTCCTCGCCGCGCGTCGTGCCGGGGTGGTGGGCCGGGCCCACCGAGGCCTCGCCGGGGTCGGGCCCGCCGGAACCGGCGGCCGGCTGCTCGTCCGCCGGCGACGCGACCGCCCCGCGTGCGGTGCTCCCGGGCTCGGGGGCCTTCCGCTCGTCGCTCTCGACCGGGCCGGTCGCCCCGCCGACGTTCGCGCCGTCCCGCCGCAGCTCCTCCTCGCCGTCGACGTCCGCGGTCTCCCGGCGGCCCTCGTACGGCGGGACGGCCGATCCCTCGGCCGGGTCCGTCGGCCCGGGGTTCCCCGGTGACATGGTCATGGTTCTCCATCCCGGCCGGCTCAGCCGGCCTGGTCGCCGGTCGGAATCTCGGGCGCGCCGGGGTGCTGGGCGCCCTGCGGGTCGACCGTGGTGTCGCTGTCCTCGTCGGAGCCGCCGGCGGGCCGGTCGACCGGCCCGCCGCCGGGCTCGGCGGACCCGGCGTCCCGCGACCCCGGAGCACCGCGCTCGGACTGTGGTTCCTCCTGCAGGTGACCTGCGGGTTCGGTGCCGTCCACCATGTCCTCCTCGTCCACGGCTCTACATCCGTCGCATCGCCAGGTAGCGCTTCACGTCCGGCACGGAGCGGATGCCGGCGACGACCGCCCCGGCCAGGGCGGCGCCGAGAAGGAGCGAGGTCAGGATCCCGAGTGCCCTCATGGCGGGCCCTCCTCTCGATCGCGGGGATCTGCGTCGTCCGCGGTGGGGGCCGCCACGACCGGTCGCAGCTCGTCGGGGGCGAAGTAGAAGTGGCGGCCGTACCAGTCGTGCAATTCGGCCGCCGGGTCGTCGGTGAGGGTGACCGCCACGTGGGTCTCGCCGTCCAGGTCGACGTGCACCGCGCTGACCACGGCTTCCTGACCGGTGAGGAACATGTCCTGCGCGTCCGCGCGTCGGTTCGGGTGCAGCCGCACCCGGCTGCCCCGCCCCACGGCGACGTCGCCGACCAGGACCGTGTCGGTCTCGGGGGACACCGGGGCCGCGGCCTCGGCGGCCCACCAGTCGTCTCCGGTCAGCGGCGGGCCGGCTGCGTGCGGGTCGCGCATGGTCCCGTGCAACCGCTGGAGTTCCGACGGTGAGAGCTGCTCGCAGCGGTCGATGATCGCGGCCGCGCGCGGATCGGTGGATCGGGCCTGGGCCTTCTCGTCGTCGGTCAGGGTCAGCACGCGCAGGGTCAGGATCTCGTCGATCTCGGTGGCGTCGTACATCGCGACGGCGCTCTCCGGGGCGACGGCGGGATGGTCGGACAGGATGATCGGCGCGGCCAGCACGACGTCCGAGGTCTGCCCGTCCGGCCCGCCGTCCCCGGCCAGGACCGGCCAGCACCGGTGCTGCCGGCAACGGCCGGCCGCCTCGCGGGCGTCCTCGGGCGGATCGACGACCGAGACGAAGCGGGTTCCCCGGGCCGTCATCAGCAGGTGCGTGCCGATCAGCGAGTCGCGCAGGGCGGCGTCCTTGTCGGTCGTGGTCACCGCGGTGTTCGCGACCGCGACGCGCAGCCGCCGGTTCGGCCCGTCGTCCGCCACGTCGAGGGTGACCATCGCCCGCAGCGGCCGGCGGCGGCGGACCAGCCGCCCGCCGGGTACGGGCTGCACGTCCTCGCCCCCGGCGACCTCGACGGCGGTGCCGACGCCGTGGCGGAGCTCGGCGAGCGGAAACGTGCCCAGCTCGCGTTCGACCTCGACGGCCTCGTCCCACGTCGTCCAGGACGCCGCACCGGTCGCGAAGCGGTCCACCGGTGCGTAGGACCCGTCGGCCCGCGCGCGCTCGGCCTGCCGCCGCTGCAGCTGGAGGAAGCGCAGGTGCACGCTCACGGTCGCGCCGGGGCCCTCCGGGCACAGCAGGCACTCCACCGCGAGGTCGGGCTCCTCCCCCACCCCGGCGGCCGCCGCGCCCGGCGGACCGAGCACGCCGAACTGCCAGCGCACCTGGTTCTTCGCGGAGGTCGACCGGTAGGGGTACAGCAGGTACCCCTCGTACAGGACGGCGTCGGCGGCCAGCCGCGCGAGAGCGAGCGTCATGGCAGCTCGCCCGCCGGATCCAGAGCCCGGGTGAGCAGGTCGGTGACCACGTCGTCCCAGCTCGTGAGGCCGCGGGCGTGCCGGTGGCGCGCGAGCGCCTCGACCGTGTCGCGGCGCATGCGCAGCCACTCGGTCCCCGGGAAGTGCGCCTCCATGAGATCGCGCCACACGCCGACGGGCAGCCGGAACCGCGCCTCGCGGTCCCAGGGCACCTGCGCCACGGAGAAGCCGGTGGCCCCGCGGGTGAAGACTGTGCCGCTGAAGAGGAAGAGCAGCGGGATCTCCCCGTCGCGGAGGGCGTGCAGGTAGGTGGTGCCCGACACCTCGAAGTCGTACGTGCACGGCAGCGGCAGGTCGATCTCGGTGCTCCCGGTGAAGCCCTGGGCGACGGTCGAGGCGTGCAGCCAGGCGAAGGGCCGGAGGGTCTCGGCGAAGCGGGTGCGATCGCCGAACAGGTCGAGCAGCGCCTGCTCCTCGGTGTCGTCGTAGCGGCGGCGCTGGGGCTCGATGCGGATCTGCGCCCGCAGGGCCAGCGCGTGCACCCGCTCCCCGCTGGTCTCCTCCACCCGCACCCGCGCCAGCAGGTTGGGCGCGGCCGCGTACCGCTCGGGGACGACGTCGACGACGCTGAACGCCAGCTCAGCCATCGCCGGCCGCCCGGTCGTGCGCAGGCCGGCTGCGGGCCGCCAGGTCGGCGAAGAACCCGTCGAGGAGAGCGCGGGCCTCCTGCCCGCCGTCGAACCCCCGCCACACGCGGCGGAGCGCGCCCACCAGCTCGTAGCAGCGGTCGATCGGGACGAGGAAGCAGGCACCCTCCACCGCCCGGCCCGGCATCCGCACGATCAGCGCTTCCACGTCGGGGACGAGGGTGCGGAGGACCGGGCGCTCGTCCAGCACCCGCGCCCAGGCGCCGAGCGGCAGCTCGCTCTCCGTGGCACCGGCGGGGCCGGGATAGAAGCCCACCGTGCGGCCGAGCTCCGAATTGGCGAAGAAGAACGCCAGCCCGACCGGGATCTCCAGCTCGTCCCACTGGCGGGCATCCAGCACGGGGCCGTCGAAGGACAGGTACCGGTCCGGGACGGCGCGGTAGCGCAGCTGCGCGTCCTCCGCGGTGAACAGCAGGTAGCAGGGCCGGCAGGTGCACATCAGCCCGCGGGTGGCCAGGTCGACGACGTGCTGGTGCTGGTCCGCGATCGGTGCCGCGCACATCTCGCAACGCTCGTCGGCGTCGGGCACCGGACGGGCTGCGCTGACCCGGCGGAGCACGGCGAGCGGAAGGGCACCGGGACCGGTCGCCGTCATGCGCCCACCGCCGTGGGCACGGCGAGCGCCGCGACGCCGTCGCGGACCAGCAGCGGCACCGGCTCGAGGTGCACGTCGGTGCCGTCCAGCCCGCGCCCCGCGCGACGGACGTCGAAGTGCTGCCCGCACGCCGCGCAGCGGAGGACGGCGTCCCCGGCCGCCCCACCGAGCCGGCGGGCCACCGCGCCCCTCGCCAGGCTCGCCCCGCAGGCCGGGCAGGCGTCCCGGTAGGCGTAGAGGTCGGCCCCGATCCGGAGCCCGACGACGGCCACGTCCTCGACCGCGAACCTGCCGATCGCCCCCGCGGCCAGGTCGCCCAGGCCGGCCACCGGCGTCCAGTGCCCGCCGAGGGCCCGGTCGTCGAGGGCCGGCTGGTCGAGCCGGGCCCGCAGGGCCGTGACCGGGATGACCCCCGCCCCGGCCGGGGTCTCCACCACCTCGATGCCGCTGACCTCGGGTGCCGCCGCCCGGATCGCGCTCTCGACCGCGAGGGTGAGGGTGACCGACGACGAGGGGCAGCCGTCGCAGCTGCCCAGCATCCTCAGCCGCACCAGCCCGTCGTCGGCCACGTCCAGGAGCTGCACGTCGCCACCGTGCGAGCCGAGGTAGGGACGGACGCCGTCCAGCGCCCGGGCCACCCGCGTCCCGACGTCGTCCGGGTGCAGGCCGTGCACGGCCAGCAGGCCGGCGACCAGGTCGTCCGCGACCAGCCGGTCGAGCAGGTCGTCGTCGAGCCGGCCGGCGTCGTGCACGATCTCCAGCAGCCGTTCCAGCCCGGCGCCGTACAGGTCCACCACCAGCCGCACGAGCTCCTCGGCCCGCTCGCGGGCGACGCGCCCGCCCGTGGACGCCGCCTCGAGCAACACCTCGATGCGCTCGCCGGTGGCCCGGAGGTCGATACCCCCGGCCGTCGCCGGCCCCCCGCCTCCTGCCGTCACGACAGGCTCGTCACTCGCCGGTGACCGACTGGGTGGGCGAGTGGGTCAGCTCCAGCTTCTTCCCGTCGCCCAGGTACATGTGCACGCCGCACGGCAGACAGGGGTCGAAGCTGCGGACGGTCCGCATGATGTCGATGCCCTTGAAGTGCTCCCGGTCGTTCTCCTCGAAGATCGGCTGCCCCTGGACGGCGTCCTCGTACGGGCCCGGGGTGCCGAAGCTGTCCCGTGGGTTGGCGTTCCACGGGGTCGGCGGGTACGGGTGGTAGTTCGCGATCTTCCCGTCCCGGATGACCATGTGGTGGCTGAGCACACCGCGCACGGCCTCGGTGAACCCGCAGCCGATGCCCTCGTCGGGCACCTCGAACGACTCCCAGGTCTTCGTCCGGCCCGCCCGGATCTCCACCAGGGCCTTCTCCGCGAAGTGCAGCGCACAGGCGGCGGCGTAGGCCTGGAAGTACGTGCGGGCGCGGTTGCGCTCGATCGTGTTGCTCCAGCGCGGGATCTTCCACTCCAGGGTCACCGGGCCCTTGAGCGCCGTCTTCGGCAGGTTGATCTCGACGCTGCTGCCGGTCGACCGGACGTAGCCGATGTCGACCAGGCGGGCGAGGGCGGTGGACCACAGCCGGGCGAGCGGCCCGCCGCCGGTGTCGAGGGCGAGGTAGTCCTTCCCGTCGAACCAGCGCGGCGACATGACCCAGCTGTACTTGTCGTCGAGATCCCGCTTCTGCGGCTTCGGGTTGGTGTGCTGGTTCCAGGGGTGCCGCCGGTCCACCGGGTTGCCCAGCGGGTCGTGCGTCACGAAAATCTCCTGGTCCTCCCAGTCGTCGTAGTACGACGAGCCCAGGAGGATCCGGATGCCCAGGTTGATCGCGACGAGGTCGGTCGTCACCAGTTTGCCGTCGACGACGACGCCGGGGGTCACGTACATCTTGCGACCCCAGTCGGTCATGTCCTTGTACTCGAAGTTGCAGTGCTCGGGGTCCTGGAAGGAGCCCCAGCAGCCGAGCAGGATCCGCCGGTTGCCGACCTGCTCGTATCCCGGCAGGGCCTCGTAGAAGAAGTCGAACAGGTCGTCGTGCATCGGCACGACCTTCTTCATGAACTCGACGTAGCGCATGAGCCGGGTCATGTAGTCGGTCATCAACTGGATGGTCGCGACGGTGCCGACGCCGCCCGGGTAGAGCGTCGACGGGTGGACGTGCCGCCCCTCCATGAGGCAGAACATCTCCCGCGTCCAGCGGCTGACCTGCAGGGCCTCGCGGTAGAACTCGCCGGTGAACGGGTTCAGCGACCGCATGATGTCGCCGATCGTGCGGTACGCGTGGGCCTCCGCGTGAGGGGCCTCGGTCCGGTTGGCCAACTCCAGGACGCGCGGGTTGGTCTCGGCGACCATCTTCTCGCAGTAGTCCACCCCGACCAGGTTCTCCTGGAAGATGTTGTGGTCGAACATGTACTCGGCGGCCTCGCCGAGGTTGACGATCCACTCCCCCAGGTGCGGCGGCTTCACGCCGTAGGCCATGTTCTGCGCGTAGCAGGAGCACGTGGCGTGGTTGTCCCCGCAGATGCCGCAGATGCGGCTGGTGATGAAGTGCGCGTCGCGGGGGTCCTTGCCCTTCATGAAGATCGAGTAGCCGCGGAAGATCGACGACGTGCTGTGGCACTCGACGACCTCCCGGGCGTCGAAGTCGATCTTGGTGTAGATGCCGAGGCTGCCCACGATCCGGGTGATGGGGTCCCAGGCCATCTCCACCAGGTTGGCGCTCGGCGTACTGCCGGTCGGTCGGGTCTGCGTCGCGGTCATGGCCGGGTCACCAGGTCCTCTTCGCGCCGGTCACGAGCTCGCGGCCCGGTCGGCGCCACTTGGGTTCCTTGTCGACGGTGCGGGTCGTCATGGTGCGCAGCCGCCGGATCGCCGATCCGTACAGGCCCGACGCCGCCGTCGAGAGCTTGCCGCCGGGCGGTTCGTCCATGAACGGCATGAACTTGTCGGGGAAGCCGGGCATGGTGCAGCCGATGCAGATCCCCCCGACGTTCGGGCAGCCGCCGACGCCGTTGATCCAGCCGCGCTTGGGCACGTTGCACTTCACGACCGGACCCCAGCAGCCCAGCTTCACGATGCACTTCGGGGAGCCGTACTCGGTCGCGAAGTCGCCCTGCTCGTAGTAGCCGGCACGGTCGCAGCCCTCGTGCACGGTGCGGCCGAACAGCCAGGTCGGGCGGAGCGCCTCGTCGAGCGGGATCATCGGCGCCTGGCCGGTGGCCATGTACAGCAGGTAGGTCAGCGTCTCGGACAGGTTGTCGGGCTGGATGGGACAGCCGGGCACGCAGACGATCGGGATGCCGGCCTTCGACTTCCAGTCCCAGCCGAGGTAGTCGGGCACGCCCATGGCGCCGGTCGGATTGCCGGCCATGGCATGGATGCCGCCGTACGTGGCACAGGTGCCGACGGCGACGATCGCCGTCGCCTTGGGTGCGAGCCGGTCCAGCCACTCACTGGTCGTCACCGGCTGCCCCGTGGCGGGGTCGTTGCCGAAGCCGCACCAGTAGCCCTCGTCCTTGATCTTCTCGTTGGGGATCGAGCCCTCGACGACGAGCACGAACGGCTCGAGCTCGCCGCGGTCGGCCTTGAAGAACCACTCGAGGAAGTCGTCCGCGCCGCCGTTGGGGCCGCACTCGAAGTCGATGAGCGGCCAGTGCACCGCCACTCTCGGCAGGCCGGGCAGGGCGCCGAGCGCGATCTCCTCGATGCTGGGCTGGGTGGCCGCGGTGAGGGCCACGGAGTCGCCGTCGCAGCTGAGCCCGGCGTTGATCCAGAGCACGTGGATCAGGGCCTCTTCGGCTGCGAGTTCTGCCTCTCGGGTCGGCGCGTACGGCATTGCTGCCACTTTCCGGGGCCCTCTGTTTGAACCCGTTGCGGGGGTGGTGCCCCATGTCATCCGCTGGGGCCGGATCTCGGCCTGCTTGCGCGGGATGAAATGTGACTACGCTCACACTGTCGAGCTGTCAACCCGCGGGTGCGGCGTCACGACGGGCGCTGGTTGCCTGGTCAGGAGCCAGTCACACCACGCCGCCATCCCCTCGCCCGTCGTGACCGACAGCGGCAGGACGAGTGCGCCCGCGTTCACCGACCGGCAGTGCCCGACGAGATGGTCCAGCCGGACGTCGACGTGCGGCAGCAGGTCGATCTTGTTGATCACGACGACATCGGCGCCGGCGAACATCGTCGGGTACTTGAGCGGTTTGTCCTCCCCCTCGGTCACCGAGACGACCACGACCCGTGCGGCCTCGCCGAGGTCGAAGAGCGCAGGGCAGACCAGGTTCCCGACGTTCTCCACGATTACCAGCGACCCGTCGGCCGGCCGCAGCTCGGCCAGGCCGCGGGCGAGCATGCCGGCGTCCAGGTGGCAGCCGGCCCCGGTGTTGATCTGGACGACGGGTGCCCCCGTCGCGCGGATGCGCTCGGCGTCGAGCCGCGTCTCCTGGTCCCCCTCCACGACGGCGACCGGGCGCTCCTGCGCCAGCTCGGCGACCGTGCGGCACAGCAGGGAGGTCTTGCCCGAGCCGGGGGAACTCATGAGGTTGAGCGCCACGATCCCCCGGGCGGCGAGCCAGGTCCGGTTGTGGGCGGCCAGGTGGTCGTTCTTCGCCAGCAGCGCCGTCTCGATCTCGACCACCCCGGGCACGGGGTCGTGTGCGTGCCGGTGCCCCGCCGCTTCCTCGTGGTGGGCGGGCACGTCGGAGGCGAGCACCTCCACGCGGACGTCGCTCTCCCCACAGCCGCAGGTGCCGCACATGTCGTCCCCCTCAGGGCGCCGTTCCGGCCATGACCACGGACGCGACCGCCAGCTCCCGGCCGGCGAGCACCTCCACGTCGGCGCTGCCGCAGTCGCAGAGGAGGATCAGGTCGGTCAGCGGGAACTCCGCGCCGCATGCGCGGCAGCACCCGCGCCCGTCCGGCTGCTCGATCTCGAGCACCGCGCCCTCGAGCGGGGTCCCGGCGGTCACCAGCTCGAAGCAGAAGCGCATGGCGTCGGGGACGACCCCGGCCAGCCGGCCGACCCGCACGCGGACGCTCGCCACCGGGGAACTCCCGGTGCGGTCGGTGACCGCCTCCACCACGCTCTGGGTGATCCCGAGTTCGTGCATGGCACTCCTGCCCGTCGGGGCGGGAACGCTACGCCGGTGCGGTGCGCCGGACCAGGGGTGGGACACCGGACGGTCGCGTCCGGCTCCCAGGGGCCATCGGACGCCGGACGAGGCGTTCCGGCGGTAGGTTCCGGTCCTCCCGTGGGACCGGCGCTCGTGCCGGTCCCGGGGCGCAGCGCCGCGTCCCGCTCCCGTTCCGAGGTCGTCATGGGTGCACATCGGACGACGCAGGCCCCTCCCCCGGCCGCGGCCCGCCGGCGACGGCCGACCGGGCGCCGGGTGGCGGCCGCCGTGGCGCTCGCCGGCGGCCTCCTGCTGGTCACCTCCGCGCTCGCGGTCGCCATCGACGACTTCCCCCGCGGACTCGTCGTCCTCGCGTGCGGGGCCGTCGTCGCCGCCGGGACGTGGGAGGGGGTCCTCCGGCGCGGGTGGGCGCGCGTCGGGGCGCTCGCCGTGGCCACGGCGGCCCTCGCCGGCGCCGCGCTGCTGCTGGTCGACGAGGGCTTCCTGCGGGACCTGGGGATGCTCGCCGCGGGTGCCCTCATCTGGAACGTCGGTGCCCGGCTGGCCTTCCGCCCGGGGGTGGAGCAGGTGCCGGCCGACCGGCCCCGGCGACCCGTGCTCTTCATCAACCCCCGCTCCGGTGACGGCAAGGCCGAGCGGTACCGGCTGGCCGCGGAGGCCCGGGCGCGCGGGATCGGAACCGTCTCGCTGCAGCCGGGCGACGACCTGGCGGAGCTGGTCCGGCAGGCCGTGGACGACGGCGCGGACGCCCTGGCCATGGCCGGGGGCGACGGCTCGCAGGCGGTGGTCGCGGCCGCGGCCGCGGACGCCGGCCTCCCCTACGCCTGCATCCCCTCCGGCACCCGCAACCACTTCGCGCTCGACCTCGGCGTCGACCGCGACGACGTCGTCGGCGCCTTGGACGCGTTGGTGCACGGGGGCGAGCACCGGGTCGACCTCGGGGAGGTGAACGGCCGGGTGTTCGTGAACAACGTGTCGCTGGGCGTCTACGCGGAGGCGGTGCAGCGCCCGGGCTACCGGAGCGCCAAGATGCGCACCCTCGTCGACACCGCGGCCGCGGTGCTCGGTCCCGGCGCGGGCACGGGCCGGTCGGACCTGCGGTGGATCACGCCCGGCGGGCGGACCATGCAGGGAGCCGGGATCATCCTGGTGGGCAACAACCAGTACCGGCTGGGCGGAGCCGCCGGAGCGGGCACCCGCCCGGCACTCGACCGGGGGGAGCTCGGAGTGACGATCGTCGACCCACCCAGCTCCGGCGGCCCGCGCGGCCGGCGTCCCTGGCGGCAGTGGACCACCGACACCATCCGCGTCGGGTCGTCCGGACCGATCGCCGCCGGCATCGACGGTGAGGCGGTGCTCCTGGAGCCACCCGCGGACTTCCGCGTGCGGCCGGGCGTCCTGCGCGTCCGCGTCGCCGTCGGCCACCCCGGTGCGTCGCCGTCGTCGGTCGAGCCCGTCGGTGCCCTCGCGGCCCTCCGGGCGCTCGCGCGGATCGCGGCCGGCCGGCCCGCCCGCCAGGAGATCCGCGGCGCATGACGATCGAGACGCGGGCTCCGGGAACCCCGGCGAGCGACGCCGCCTGGCCGCACCACATCCCCGTCCGGCACTGGGGCCGCATCCTCGGGCGCGTCGTGCGGCACGTCCTGAACGACCGGCTGATGCTGCTGAGCGCCGGCATCTCCTTCTTCGCCCTGCTCTCGATCGCGCCCATGCTGGTCACCGCGGTCTCCGTCTACGGCGCGGTGACCACCCCGGCCGAGGCGCTGGAGCAGCTGTCCGGCGTCGCGCGCACGCTACCGCCGGAGCTGGAGCCGCTGGTGGCCGAGCAGCTGACCACCATCACGACCGCCTCGGCCCAGGTGCACACCGTCCGCGGGATCACCGGTCTGGTCCTCGCGCTCTGGACGGCGACGACGGCCGCGACCTACCTCGTCGACGCTCTCACCCTCGCCTACCACGAGACCGAGACCCGTGGGTTCCTCCGCCGGAGCGGTCTGGGCCTCCTCTTCGTGCTCGGCGGCGCCCTGCTGGTCGGCGGGGTGATCGCGGTGGCCGAGCTGCTCTCCGACGTACTCGACCGTGCACCGGGCACGATCCGTGCCCTCGGGCCCGCGTTCACCTGGCTGGCGCTGGCCGTCCTGATGTCGACGGTGCTCGCCGTGCTCTACCGGTTCGCGCCCGACCGGCGTCAGGCGCGCTGGCGGTGGACCAGCGCCGGCGCCGCGACCGCGACCCTCCTCTGGCTGGCCACGTCCTGGGCCCTCTTCGCCTACGTGCAGAGCCTGGGCAGCTACGAGTCGACGTACGGCTCCCTGGCCGGCGTGGCCATCAGCATGCTGTGGCTCTGGATCAGCGTCTTCCTGGTGATCTTCGGCGCGGCGGTGAACGCGGAGGCGGAGCGCCAGACGCTCCGGGACTCCACCGTGGGCCCGGACCGGCCGCTGGGCGAGCGGGGCGCGGTCGTCGCCGACAGCACCCCGCCGCACCCCGGGAGCCCGTGACCGGACCGCGGGCACGGCGGGGCGGTTCGCCCCCCTGACCTGTCCTCTTGCCGCCCCGGTGAGCGACACGCCCGGGGTGTTCGTATCCTTGAGACCGATGCGCCTGGGTAACGGGTGCAGAGCGGAACGTGACCGCGCCAGCGGGGGGCAAGTCGACTGGCAAGGAGAACACGTGCTATCCGATCGATCGCGTCCTGTCATCGAGGCGACGCTCCCGGTGGTCGCCGAGAACATCCCGGAGATCGCCACCCGCTTCTACGAGCACCTGTTCGGCGAGCACCCCCAGCTGTTCGACGGCGTCTTCAACCGGGGCAACCAGGCGGAGCAGACCCAGCAGCTGGCCCTGGCCGGCTCGGTGGCCGTGTTCGCGAGCTCGCTGGTGAAGGTGCCCGAGCAGCTGCCCGAGCACCTGCTGTCCCGCATCGCCCACAAGCACGCCTCGCTCGGCATCACGCCGGCGCAGTACGACGTCGTCCACGAGCACCTGTTCTGGGCGATCGTCGACGTGCTCGGCGACGCCGTGACGCCGGAGGTGGCGGCGGCCTGGGACGAGGTCTACTGGCTGATGGCCTACGCCCTGATCAACCAGGAGCGGGGCCTGTACAGCGCGCGCGGGGTGCGGCCCGAGACGGTGTGGCGCGAGTGGGAGGTGGCCGAGAAGGTCCAGGAGACCGACGACGTCGTCACCTTCCGGATGCGCAGGACCGACGACCGGATCGTGAAGACGTCGCTGCCCGGCCAGTACGTGACCGTGCAGGTGCCCATGCCCGACGGCGTGCGCCAGCCCCGCCAGTACAGCCTCACCCGGGCCGACGACGGCGAGCACCGCCAGTTCTCGGTGAAGCGGGTGCGCGGCGGGGGCAAGCCGGACGGCGAGGTGTCCAACCTGCTGTGCGACAGCATCGGCGTCGGGGACCGCCTGACCATGTCGCTGCCCTTCGGCGACGTCGTCCTCGACGACTCCGGCCGCCCCGTCGTGTTCGCCAGCGCGGGCATCGGCATCACCCCGATGGCCGGCATGCTGTCCCACCTCGCGGCCGCCGGCTCGCACCTGCCGATCACCCTGCTGCACGCCGACGTCGACGAGGCGTCGTTCGCCCTGCGCCACCAGGTGCTCGACGACCTCGCGACGCTCACCGGGGGCTCGGTCCACGTCTGGTACGAGCGCGGGGCGGAGAGCACGCTCCCGTCGGTCGAGGCGCACGCCGGCGTGATGCACCTCGACGACGTCAAGCTGCCCGACGACGCGTCGTACTACCTGTGCGGCCCGCTGCCGTTCATGCAGGCGGTCCGCAGCTCGCTCATCGACCGCGGCGTCTCGGCCCGCGACATCCAGTACGAGGTGTTCGGGCCCGACCTCTGGCAGGCCGACCTCGCGACGGAGGAGACGCCCGGCGCCTCGGATCGGAGCGGACGCCACAGCGCCTGACCGAACGGTCCCCCACCGACGCCCACCACTGAGGAGTTGCGCGTGGACATCCCCGCGATGCGGGCCAACTTCGCGAAGGCCGCGGCCACCGGCGACGAGGCTCCGCTGTACTTCTACTCGCACCTGTTCCTGAGCCATCCCGAGACTCGGGCGATGTTCCCGGTCTCCATGGCCCATCAGCGCGACCGGCTGTTCAGCGCGCTCGGTGACGTCGTCGCCCGCGTCGACGACCTGGACGCCCTGGTGCCGATCCTCCAGCAGCTGGGCCGCGACCACCGGAAGTTCGGGACCCTGGCCGCGCACTACCCGGCGGTCGGCGCGAGCCTGCTCGCCACCTTGGAGCACTTCGACGACCAGTGGAGCCCCGAGCTGGCCAAGGACTGGACGGAGGCCTACACGCTCGTCGCCGAGGTGATGATCGCGGCCGCCGACGAGGCTGCCGAGGAGCCCGCGTGGTGGGACGCCGACGTGGTCGGGCACGAGGGCCGGGCCATCGACGTCGCGGTCCTGCAACTGCGGCCGCGCGCGCGGTACGACTACGTGGCAGGGCAGTCGCTGTCCCTCGAGACCGAGGTCCGGCCGCGGCTGTGGCGCTACTACTCGCCGGCCAACGCGCCGCGCCCGGACGGCCTGATGGAGATCCACGTCAAGGCGCGCGACGGCGGGCCGGTCAGCTCCGCCCTGGTCCGCCGGGTCCGCGTGGGCGACGTCGTGCGGCTCGGCCCGCCCGTCGGGCACATCGGCCTCGACGAGGAGTCCGACCGCGACCTGCTGCTCGTCGCGGGCGGCATGGGCCTGGCGCCGCTGAAGGCGATGGTGGACCAGGTCGCCCGCCGCGGCCCGGCCCGGCGGGTCGACCTCTTCGTCGGCGCCCGCAACGAGGACCACCACTACGACCGGGCGGACCTGCGGCGGCTCGAACAGGAGAACCCCTGGCTGAGCGTCACGCTCGCCGTCTCCGAGGACAAGGTGTCGTCCCTCGAGCAGGGGGATATCGGAGACGTCGTCATGCGGCACGGGCCCTGGCTCAGCCGCGAGGTCTACATCGCGGGTCCGGGGCCGATGGTCGACGACACCGTCGCCCGGCTCCGGGAGCACGGTGTGCCGCCCCAGCGCATCCACAGCGAGGTGTTCGCCCCCAGCCGGATGGGGCCCAGTCTTGACGGAGAGGTGACCGAATGAGCAGCGTCCAGAGTCCCGGTGACGAGGAGCGCGGCCTCAACCCGGCCGACGTGCAGAACGTGCGGTTCACCCGTGCGTCCATGCTGCGTCCGGGCTACGTCGACAGCGAGGTCGACCGGGTGATGAGCCGGGTCGCCGAGGAGCTCGCCCGGCACATCGCCGAGAAGGCAGCGCTGCGCGACGAGGTGCGGGCACTGCGGGCACACGTCGAGGGGACCCCCGCACCCGTGGCGCCGAGCGACCAGGCGGTGCGCATCCTCTCCTCCGCGCAGCAGACGGCGGACGCCTACGTCGCGGAGGCCGAGGAGTTCAGCCGCCAGATGACCAGCGAGGCCCGCACGGTCTACGAGGAGGAGGTCCGTCAGGCGCGCGAGAACGCCGGCGCGATCATCCAGGCGGCCCAGGAGGCGGCGGCCCGCATCGTGCCCGCCGGGGCAGACA
>DASQTE010000099.1:0-3222 GCA_035642035.1 Blastococcus sp. | reverse complement strand
CCGCCGCTGAACCCAGGAGGACCCTGATCATGCTGTTCCACGTCCGCATGGACGTCGCCGTGCCCCGCGACCTCGATCCCGAGGAACGGACGACGCTGCTGGCGAACGAGAAGGCCCGCGCGCTCGAGCTGCAGCGCGCGGGCACCTGGGTGCACCTGTGGCGGGTGGTCGGCCAGTACAGCAACGTGAGCATCTTCGACGTCGAGAGCTCCGACGAGCTGCACGAGATCCTCTGGAACCTGCCGCTGTTCCCGTTCATGACCGTCGCGGTCACACCGCTGACGGAACACCCCTCGGCCCTCTCGGCCAACCCGTGACCGCGGCGACCGTGACCGGCGCCCGGCTCTGGCACGGGCTGGACGACGTCCCGGCCGGCTTCGGCCCGTGCGCGGTGACGATCGGCGTCTTCGACGGTGTCCACCGCGGGCACGTGCGGGTCATCGAGCGGGCGGTCGCCGTGGGTCTGGAGCGGGGCCTGCCGACCGTGCTGGTCACCTTCGACCCGCACCCGGCCCGCGTGGTCGGCTCGCCGCGCGCCACCGCTGCGCTGTCCACACCGGGCCGGCGGGCGGAGCTGGCCGGGGAGCTCGGGGTGGATGCCGTGCTCGTGCTGCCGTTCACCGCCGAGCTCGCCGGTACGTGTCCCGACGACTTCGTCCGGCGGGTGCTGGTCGACGCGCTGGGTGCCCGCGCCGTCATCGTGGGCAGCGACTTCCGGTTCGGCGCCCGCGGGGCCGGGGACGTCACCACCCTCGCCGAGCTCGGTCGGCGGCACCGCTTCACCGCCGACGGCGTCGACCTGCTCTCCCCCGAGGGCGTGCGGTGCTCGTCGACACAGGTCCGCATGTGTCTGGCCACCGGTGACGTCGCCGGCGCGGCGCGGGTGCTGGGCCGGCCGCACCGCGTCGAGGGCCGGCTGGCCGGCGGCGTGCTGGCGGTCCCGCCGGGGACGGCGGTGCCGGCAGCGGGCCGCTACCCCGCCGTGCTCACCAGGTCCGACGCACGGGTCTGCGTGGAGGCCGTCGTCGAGGCCCGCGGTGCGATCCGCGTGCCCGGCGGCCCTGCCGGCGACGGCGTCGTCTCCCTGGACTTCCTGCCGGAGGGGGCCCGGTGACGGTCGAGGAGCGGCTGCGGCGGCTGGAGGACGTCGAGGAGATCCGGTCGCTCGACGCCCGCTACTGCCGGCTGCTCGACGACGGCGACTGGTCGGGGCTGGTGGGGCTGTTCACGCCGGAGGGCATCTTCGACGGCCTGAGCCGGGTCGAGGGCCGGGCCGACCTGCTGGCCTTCTTCGCCGGCCTGGCCGACAGCGGCCTGACCGCGTTCTGGCATCACGTGTCCAACCTGGAGATCGAGGTCAACGGCGACCGCGCCTCGGTGACCTCGCTGCTGTGGCAGCCGTGCGTCGTCGACGGCGTCCCGCACGTGGCCGCCGGCCGCTACACCGACGAGCTGGTGCGCACGGAGGGCGGCTGGCGCTATCAGGAGAAGCGGGTGCGCTTCTCCTACTGGGTGCCGCTGGCCGACGGCTGGGACCGGCACACGTTCACGCTCGAGTCCGCCCGCGCCGCCACCTTGGAGGACGCATGACCGCCCGCCTGCACGCCGTCGTGGACGGCCCCGCCGACGCGCCCGTGCTCGTGCTCGGCCCGTCGCTGGGCACCGACACCGGACTGTTCGACGCGCAGGTCGCGGCGTTCGCCGACCGGCTGCAGATCGTCCGGTACGACCTGCGGGGACACGGGGCGTCGGAGGTCGTACCGGGCCCGTGCACGATGGCCGACCTGGCCGCCGACGTGCTCGCACTGATCGACCGGCTCGGCGTCGAGCGCTTCTCCTACGCGGGGGTCTCCATCGGTGGGGCGATCGGCCAGCAGCTGGCGCTCACCGTGCCCGAGCGGCTGGAGAGGCTGGCGATCATCGCCTCGGCCGCGCAGTTCGCCGACCCGCCCTCGTGGGCGGTGCGGGCGCAGCAGGTGCGCGAGGAGGGCACCGGGTTCATGGTGCCCTCACGCGTCGGCACCTGGTTCACGGCCGAGTGGGCGGAGCGCTCCGCGACGGAGGCGAAGCGGCTGCTCGACATGCTGCGTGCCACGCCGCCAGAGGGGTACGCGGCCTGCTGCGAGGCGATCGGCGCGTTCGACGTGCGTGACCGGCTCGGCGAGATCACCGCACCGACCCTGACGATCGCCGGCGCCGAGGACCCGGCGACGACGCCGGAGATGGTGCGGGTCATCGCCGACGGCATCCCGGGTGCGCGGTTCGCCGTCGTCCCGGGCGCCGCACACCTGCCGAACGCGACCGATCCCGGGGTGGTCAACGACGCGCTGCGCCGACACCTCCTCTGACGTGCGCGCTGCACTGCTCCCGCGGGATGCTCCCGCGGACCGCTGACGGTCAGAGGTGGGTTTGAGCGCGTCCATCGCCGTCGCGCGGACGCAGCCCGACGTCGAGACGTCGGCGGCGGGTCGGGGACACGCCTCACCGGACCGGCCGGCCGCAGCCGAACGACGTGCGCGTCGTCGCCCGCGTGCAGCACGTGAGCCTGCCGCTCGGTCGACCCCCGAACAGAGTCCACAGCGCCCGAGACGACAGAAGCCGGGTGCCACCGCTGTCCGCGGCGGCACCCGGCTCCTCGCCAACATGGGTCCAGGCATTCGCCGGGACCCAGGGGTGGGGTGGGTGGGATGTTGGCGAAGTGCAGAGCCGCAGGTGAGGGTTACGAAATCGCCGGTCCCTGTCGGCTTGCACACCGATCGCCGCGAGTTTGCACACGCCGCTGGCCGTGGGTGCGCGCCGGAGACGAGGGTCGGGAACTCCACGTTGCGCTCCCCCGTGCCGCCGGTCTCACGCGGGACGATCTTGGCGGTGCGCTCGACGAGGGTCTCGACCGCGCTGAGCGCGCCGGCCTGGTCGGTGTCGACCTCCGGGTCGATCCGCACCAGGTGCTCCTGCAGCATCTCGATGTCGGCAAGCCGTCCAGCAGGATCTCCACGCGGCGGCTGGCGGCGGCGCGCAGCCACCCGACCGACCACGGGCCGCCTGAGGCGGCCGGCCGGTCGAGGTGGGGCAGTTGGTCGAGGCCATGCGGTGCCACCCGGTGTTCGACGACGACGCCGAGCACGCCTACCTGCGCGACTTGATGACCCGCGCCGCGCGGCAGGCAGGTGGGCGAGGCGAGCGCCGCGGTGTAGCTGCCATCTATGGCGGGTGTCAGGCCGC
>DASQTE010000098.1:0-2529 GCA_035642035.1 Blastococcus sp. | reverse complement strand
CGTCGGCCACCGCCGTGCGCAGCGGCGCCAGCGTCATGGCGAGCACGTCGGCGACGGTGTCCCGGTCGCGGAACGGCGGCTCCTGGCCGAGCAGCACCCGGTCCTCCGGAGCCTGGACCGTCCCGGAGAGCCGGGCCCGCGACGGCAGCCGCCCGGCAACGGCGCGGAGCAGGGTCGACTTGCCGACCCCGTTCTCCCCGACGAGGCCGATGCGGCGCCCCGGCTGCGCGAGCAGGTCCACGCCGCTCAGCACGGAGCGGTCGGGGTAGGAGACCGACAGGCCGCTGACGACGAGCGGCGCGAGGGTGATGGCGGGTCCGGGCATGCGGAGGTCCTTCGGATCAGGAGGGACTCGCCGGGCATCGAGGCGCACTGGTGCGCCGCCGCGGACGCGAGTCGGGTCAGTCCTGGATCCACATGGTTCGACCAGCCTACGCAGCGGGAGCCGAACGGCACACTCATTTTTGCGGGTGCTGCTGCCACGCTGCGCCCCGTGCTCGTCGGCGTAGCGGCTCGGTCAGGCGACGAAGACGCAGAAGACGTGGCCCGCGGGACTGGCGTAGGCCAGCAGCGGCTCGTCCGGGTCGTCGGTCCGGTCGAGGCGGAGCTCGCCGCCGAGGGCGAGGACGCGCTCGTGCACGGCGTCGAGGGCGGCCCGCGACGGCACGGTGGTGTCGAGGTGGGACCCGGCCGGGTGCCCGGGCTCCGGCCACCGGCTGGCCGGGAGCTGCTCCACCTCCTGGATCGCCAGGCAGCGGCGACCGTCCGGTTGGGTCAGCACCAGCCAGTCGGCGTCGTCCGCGCCGTCGGGCACCTCGTCGCCCGGGCGGTAGACCAGGCCCAGCAGCTCGCGCCAGAACTCGGCCTCCCCACGGACATCGGGGGCGTCGAGGACGGTGTGCAGCAGCTGCGGGTGTTCGCTCATCAGCCGACCCTACGAGGTGTGAGGATCGGGGCATGAGCCCTCACCCGGCCTGGATCCAGGTCTTCCTCGACACCCCGGCCGCCTCCTTCGACGCGGCGGTGGACTTCTGGTCGGCGGTCACCGGGTGGCGACCCTCGGAGCCGCGCGGCGAGGAGGGACAGTTCCTCACGCTGCGGCCGCCGGCCGGACCGGCGTACGTCAAGGTCCAGGCGGTCGACGGGCCCGCGGGGATCCACCTCGACCTCGACTCCACCGACCGGGAAGCGACCATCGACCTGGCTCGCTCGCTGGGCGCGACGACGGCGTGGACCTACCACGACGTGGAGGTGATGCGCTCGCCCGGAGGGTTCACGTTCTGCCAGACGCTCCTCGACGGTGGGACCGTCCTGGAGCGCGACGGCTCGACCATCCTCGACCAGGTCTGCCTCGACATCCCGGCCGGCGCCTGGGACGCGGAGGTGGCGTTCTGGCGCGACCTGACCGGCCGCGAGCTGCAGGAGGCCACCGGCCCCGGCTTCGCCCGGCTGGTGACGCCGGACCAGCCCCGCATCCTGCTGCAGCGGCTCGGGGAGCCGGACGGAGTGGTGCGTGCCCACCCCGACCTCGCCAGCGGTGACCGGGGCACCGACACCGACGCGCACGTACGCCTCGGCGCCCGCGTCGTCGGCGTGCACGACTACTGGACCGTGCTCACCGCTCCGGGCGGGCAGGTCTACTGCCTGACCGACCGCGACCCGTCGACGGGTCTGGTGCGCACCCGCTGATCAGGTCGCGGCGAGGGCCCCGTCACGCACGGTCACGCGGCCGGCGTACACGGTGTGCACCACGCGGGAGGTGAGGCTGCGGCCGTGCCACGGGTTGTTGCGCGACAGCGAGGCCGAGCTGTCCCGGTCGACGGTGACACGTGCGTCCGGGTCGACGAGCACGAGGTGCGCCGGTGAGCCCGGCGCCAATGCCCGGCCCTGCTGCGCGAGTCCGGCGATGCGCGCCGGGTTGACCGACATCACCCGCGCGATGTCGGCCCACGAGAAGTCCTCCATCACGGTGCGGACCACGGCGAGCGCCGTCTCGAGGCCGAGCATGCCGAACGCCGCGTCGACGAACGCGTGCTCCTTGTCGTGCCGCGCGTGCGGCGCGTGGTCGGTGGCGACCGCGTCGATGGTGCCGTCGGCCAGTGCCTCGCGCAGGGCGTCGACGTCCTCCTGCGGGCGCAGTGGAGGGTTCACCTTGAAGGTCGGGTCGTAGCCGGCGAGGAGGTCGGTGGTCAGCAGCAGATGGTGCGGCGTCACCTCGGCCGTCACCGCCCAGTGCCCCTCGCTCCTGGCCTGTGCCCGCGCCCAGCGCAGCACCTCCACGGCCCCGGCGGTGGACACGTGGGCGACGTGCACCCGGGAGCCGGTGTGGCGGGCCAGCATCACGTCCCGCGCGACGACGACCTCCTCCGCGATGCCCGGCCAGCCGGGGAGTCCGAGCCGCCCGGACAGCTCACCCTCGTGGCAGCACGCGGCGGCCCCGGCCAGGGTCGGGTCCTGCGAGTGCTGGGAGACGACGCCGCCGAACGCCTTGACGTACTCGAGGGCCCGTCGCATCACGCGCGCGTCGTG
>DASQTE010000097.1:0-18162 GCA_035642035.1 Blastococcus sp. | reverse complement strand
CCGCCGGTGCCGACCTCGCCGGGTGGGCCGCCAACCGCATCGTGCGCCCGCTGCCGATGGACCGGCCGCTCTGGCGGGCCGAGGTCGTCGACGGCCTGCCGGGGGAGCGGTTCGCGGTGATCGTCGTGGTGCACCACGTGGCGGCCGACGGGCTTGCGGGTGTCGCGCTGGCCGCGGCTCTCCTGGACGGTTCTCCGGACGCCCGGCCGGTCGCCGTCCACCAGCCGAGCGCACCGCCGCTACCGTCGCGCCGGGACCTGCTCCGGGACCGCGCTGCGAGGATCGTCGCCGCCCTGGGACGCGCATGGCCCCCGCGCAGGCCTGACCTCCGCCGGCCCCGGCAGCTCGCCCGACAGGTGCGGGACGCCTCGGCCGACCTCCGGACGCGCACGTCCGAGACGTCGCTGCCTCGCCAGGTGGGGCCGCGGCGCCGCCTGGTCGTGGTTCGCGAGCCCCTCGCGGACCTCCGGCGGACGGGCCACGCGCTGGGCGTGACGGTCAACGACCTCTTGCTGGCAGCCGTGACCGTCGGCCTCCGGCGGCTCCTGGCCGCTCGGGGCGACGACGTCGCCTCGCTGTCCCTGCGCACCTCCGTGCCCGCCGCGACCGGAGCGACCGGGCAGGCCAGCGGCATCCTGCTCGTCGCCCTGCCGGTGGCCGAGCCCGACCCCCTGCGGGTGCTGGCGCTGGTCAGCGCCGAGACGACCATCCTGAAGCGCCGGCTGTACGCGGGCGCGGGTGACGTCACGGACGTGCTGCACCTGCCGGTGCCGCTCGCGAGAGCGGGGGTCCGCTGGATGCGTCGCTTCGGCGGCACCCGGGTGACGCTCTTCGTCACCGACGTCCCCGGTCCCACGTCCCCGCTGTGGCTGGCCGGGGCGCGCCTGGTGGAGGCGATCCCGGTCGCCCCCCTGGTGCAGCACGTCGGCGTGTGCGTGGCCGCCCTGTCCTACGACGGCGCGTTCAGGGCCTCCGTCCACGCGGACGAGTCGCTGACCGATGTGCACCTGCTCGCCGACGGCATGGTGGACGCCTTCGCCGTCTACGGGGAGGCCGCCGCGGCCGGCGAGGACCTCCGCGTCCGGGCTCCAGGGTGACCCCCGTGGCCGCCTGATCCAGGATGGTGACCATGACTGCCCTGTTCACCGGTGTCGGCGTCGCCCTGGTCACCTTGTTCCGGGAGGACGGCGCGCTGGACGCGCCGGCCACGGCTGATCTGGCGGGGCGGCTCGTCGATCTGGGCGTGCGGTGCGTCCTGGTCGCCGGGACGACGGGGGAGGCGGCCGCCCTCACCCCGGACGAACGGGACGGCGTGGTGGGCGCGGTGCGGGCAGCACTGCCGGCCGACGTGCCCGTGCTCGCCGGCACCGGCGCGCCCACTGGGCGGCAGGCGGCCGAGCTGACCGAACGGGCCTTCGCCGCCGGCGCCGACGCCGTCCTGGCGCTCTCGCCGCCCGGCGTCGCCGATCCCCGGCCGTACTACGAGACGGTCGCCAAGGCGGCCGTCGGGCCGCTGCTGGCCTACCACTTCCCGGGCGCCGCGGCGCCCGGTATCCCCGTCGACCTGCTGACCGACCTGCCGGTCTCGGGGCTCAAGGACTCCTCGGGCGACGCCGGCCGGCTGCTGCACGAGCGCGACGTCTTCGGCGGGGACCTCTACACCGGCGCGACCAGCCTGGTCGGCCTGTGCGGTGCGGTCGGCGGGGCGGGCGCACTGGTGGCGGTGGCCAACGCCGCGCCCGAGGACGCCGTCGCGGCCTTCGCCGGTGACGCCGAGGCCCAGGTGCGGCTCGCTGCCGTGGACCGCACGGCGTCCGCCGGCTTCCCGGCCGGCTACAAGCGCGCGGCCGCGCAGCGCTTCGGGACGTCGCTGGTCACCCGCGTGGGCCGCTGACCGGCGCTCAGTGCGACTCGCGGCTGACCTCCGAGCCGCTCGAGCCGACGAGGAAGCCCAGATCGGCGCCGGTGTCGGCCTGCCGCACGTTGTCGACGTAGAGCCGCTCCCAGCCGCGTCGCGGGTCGGCGAACCCGGCGACCATCGCCGCGTCCGGCGTGCGGGCGGCCAGTTCGTCGTCCGGGACCTCGACGTCGATCCGGCGGGCGGCGACGTCCAGGGCGATGACGTCCCCCGTCCGCACCAGGCCCAGCGGTCCGCCGGCCGCGGCCTCCGGGGCGACGTGCAGGACGACCGTGCCGTACGCGGTCCCGCTCATCCGGCCGTCGCACACCCGCACCATGTCGCGCACGCCCTGCTCGAGCAGTTTCCTGGGCAGCGGCATGTTGGAGACCTCCGGCATGCCGGGGTAGCCCTTGGGCCCGCAGCCCCGCAGGACGAGGACCGAGTCGGCGTCGACGTCGAGGCCGGGGTCGTCGACGCGGGCGTGGAAGTCCTCGATGGAGTCGAAGACCACCGCCCGGCCGCGGTGCCGCATCAGGTGCGGTGAGGCCGCGGCCGGCTTGATCACCGCCCCGTCGGGGGCGAGGTTGCCGCGGAGGACGGCGATGCCGCCGTGCTCGACCAGCGGCTCCCCGCGCAGCCGGATGACCTCCGGGTCCCAGATCGGGGCGTCGCCGAGGGAGTCCACCAGGGGCTTGCCGGTGACGGTGAGCGCGGTCGGGTCGAGCAGGTCCCGCACCTGGTGCAGCACGGCCGGCAGCCCGCCGGCGCGGTGGAGGTCCTCCATGAGGAACCGGCCGGCCGGCAGCAGGTCGACCAGCACCGGCACCCCCGAGCCGATCCGGTCGAAGTCGTCGAGGGTCAGGTCGACCCCCAGGCGGCCGGCGATGGCCAGGAGGTGGACGACGGCGTTCGTGGAGCCCCCGATGGCGGCCAGCGCGACGATCGCGTTGGCGAAGGAAGCCTCGGTCAGGAAGGTCGACGGCCGACGGTCGGCGGCGACCATCTCCACGGCCAGCCGGCCGGTGCCGTGCGCGGCCTCCAGCAGCCGGCTGTCCGCGGCCGGGGTGCCGGCCACGCCAGGGACGACGGTGCCCAGCGCCTCGGCGACCAGCGCCATGGTCGAGGCGGTGCCCATCGTGTTGCAGTGGCCGCGGCTGCGGATCATCGCCGACTCCGAACGCGCGAAGTCCTCGGCGGACAGCGTGCCGGCGCGGACCTCCTCCGAGAGCCGGAAGACGTCGGTGCCGCAGCCCAGCGGCACCCCGCGGAACGTGCCGGTGAGCATCGGTCCGCCGGGCACGACGACGGCCGGCAGGTCGACGGAGGCGGCGGCCATGAGTAGCGACGGGATGGTCTTGTCGCACCCGCCGAGCAGCACCAGCCCGTCCACCGGGTTGGCGCGGAACATCTCCTCCATCTGCATCGCGGCCAGGTTCCGCCAGAGCATCGCCGTCGGCCGGACCTGCGTCTCGCCCAGCCCGAGCACCGGCATCTCCAGCGGGGTGCCCCCCGCGGCGAGGACGCCGTCGCGCACGGCGGCCGCGACCTCGGTGAGGTGCCGGTTGCACGGCACGAGATCGGAGGCGGTGTTCGCGATGGCGATCTGGGGGCGGTCGAACGCGTCGTCCGGGACGCCGCGGCGCATCCACGCCCGGTGGATGTAGGCGTTGCGGACGTCGCCGGAGTACCACGCCGCGCTGCGCAGGCTCATGCCCGCCATCCTTGCGCTGTGTCGAGGACCATGCGCGCGGTCGTGCTGTCCGGGCCGGGGGACTGCGCGGTGCAGGACGTGCCCGCACCCACCGCCGCCCCCGGCGAGGTGGTCGTCGACGTCGAGCGGGTCGGCGTCTGCGGCACCGACGTCGAGCTCTTCACCGGCGAGCTGTCCTACCTGCAGACGGGGCACTCCTCGTACCCGCTGCGGCCGGGCCACGAGTGGTGCGGCCTGGTCACGAGCGTCGGCGACGGCGTCGACCGGGCCTGGCTCGGCCGTCGGGTCATGGGCGACACGATGCTCGGCGACCGGACCTGTCGGCGGTGCCGCCGGGGGGACCAGCACGTGTGCGCGGAGCGCCAGGAGGTCGGCATCCGGGGCGGCCGGCACGGTGCGCTGGCCGAGCAGGTCGCCGTGCCGGCCTGGTCGCTGCACGAGCTGCCCGACCCGGTCGACGCGGTGCTGGGGGCGCTCGTCGAACCGGGAGGCAACGCGTGGCGGGCGGCGCGGGCCGCCGCCACCGGCGCCGGCGACCGGGCGCTGGTGATCGGACCCGGGACGATCGGCCTGCTGACGGCGATGTTCCTGCGCGCTGCGGGGGCCGAGGTGCATCTCCTCGGCGTCACCGAGCCCTCGCTGGCCTTCGCCCGCGGCCTGGGCTTCCCCGCCGCCTGGACCCAGGGCACGCTGCCGGACCTGCCGTTCGACGCCGTCGTCGACGCCTCGAACGCCGCCGGAGCGCCTGCGCAGGCGCTGGACCTGGTCGAGCCGGCGGGCCGGGTCGTCTGCATCGGCATCGCGGGGACGCCGAGCACGGTGGACACCCGCACGCTCCTGCTCAAGGACGTCACCGCCGTCGGCATCCTGTCGGCCTCTCCGGGGCTGGGCGCCACGATCGCCGCCTTCGCGGCCGGCGACGTGGACCCGCGCCCCCTGGTCTCCGCCACGGTCGGCCTCGACCAGGTCGCCGCCGTGCTCGCCGGTGACCGTCCGGACGGCGGCGGGCCCGGGCCGAAGGTGCACGTCGATCCGCGCATCGGCTGACGACGAAGGAGCCTCAGCCGCAGTCCTGGAAGTCGGCGGCGGTCATGCCGGCACGGGAACCGGCGCGGCGGTGCGGACGCCGGCGACGACGTCGGCCATGAGCCCCAGCGCCTGGTCGACCGGTCGCAGGGCGGCGGCCGGCTGGTTGAGGAAGCCGTGGGGCAGTCCGCGGACGAGCACCTGGCGGACGTCGACGCCGGCGCGCGCCAGCGCCGCCGTGAAGGCCTCGCCGGAGGGGCGCAGGTCGTCGAACTCCGCGTTGAGGACGACGACCGGGCAGAGCCCGCCCAGCACCGCCAGGGCCGGCATGGCGTAGCCATCGGCACGACTGCGCGCCCCGCCGAGGTAGTTGCCGGTGATGAACTCGGTGTCCTCGGGCAGGAAGCGGAGCATCCGGGGCAGCTCCGCCATGAGTGCCGCCAGGGACGCCGACGCGGGGGGCAGGACCGGGTGCGCCACCGGGTAGGCCGACAGCAGCGCGGCCGGCAGCCAGCCGTCGTCGTCGCGCACCCGCAGCACGGCCCCTGCCGACAGGTTCGCGCCCGCGCTCGCACCGCCGACCGAGATGCGGTCGGCGTCCACCCCGAGATCGGCCGCGTGGTCCCGGACCCAGCGGACTGCCGCGACGACGTCGTCGTGCGGCACCGGGTAGGTCACGCCGCCGTGGCAGAGGCGGTAGTCGACGCTCACGACCACGGCTCCGGCGCGGGCGCAGATCTCCCGCGCGACGCCGTCGGCCTCGACCATGTCGAGGTCGCCGCCGAGGAACGCGCCGCCGTGCACCCAGACCAGTGCGGGGAGCGCGCCGCCGACCGGCGACGACGGGCGGTAGATGCGCACGGGCACGTTCCCGTGCGGGCCCGGCGCGCTGTCGGTGCGGGTTCCCACTGCCGGGGCCGGTGCGGCGCCCGGCCAGGAGTCGAACTCCTGCATCCGGGCCCCCTTCTCGGGGTCGGCCAGCTCCTGCCACCCGGCGATGCCCTCGAGCAGGTGCAGCTTGGCCGCGATCGCCGGGTGGACGGTGCCCGCCTCGGCCGCCGGCGTCGCGGCGACCACGGTCTGCGCCATCAGGTCGAGGGCCTCGTCGACCGGCTCGACCCCCGGGTGCAGGTTCAGGAAGCCGTGCAGCATGCCGGGCACCAGCACCTGGCGGACGTCGACCCCCGCCGCGGCGAGCTGGCCTGCGAAGACCTCGGCGGAGGCACGGAGGTCGTCGTACTCGCTGTTGAGCAGCAGGACGGGGCACAGCCCCTCCAGGACCGAGTTCCCCGGCATCGCGTAGCCGTCGGCCCGGCCCGCCGGGCCGCCGAGGTAGTTCTCGGTGATGCCCCTCCGGTCCTCGGGGAGGAACCGGAGGAGGCGCGGGATCTCGGTCAGCAGGGTTGCCAGGGACGGCGACGGCGGCGGCACGACGGCGTGCAGGGTCGTGTAGGCCAGCAGCAGGGCGGCGGGCACCCAGCCGTCCTCGTCGCGCAGCCTCAGCGCGGCCCCGGCGGCGAGGTTGCCACCCGCGCTCGCCCCGCCGAGCGAGATGCGAGCGGGGTCGACACCCAGGGCGGCCGCGTTCTCCCGCACCCAGCGGACGGCGGCGACGGCGTCGTCGTGCGGGACCGGGTAGGTGACCCCGCCGACGCAGAGCCGGTAGTCGACGCTGACCACGACGGCGTCGGCCCGATCGCACACCTGTCGTGCGGTCCAGTCGGCCTCGGGCATGTCGAGGTCGCCCATCCGGAAGGCGCCGCCGTGCAGCCACACCAGGCAGGGCCGGTCAGCGGCACCGCGGGGGCTCTAGACGCGGACCGGCACCCGTCCGTGCGGCCCTGGTGCGACGTCGTCGCGCACGTCGACGGCCGGGGGAGCCACGGCGTCGGGGATCGACATGAACTCGTCCATCCGGGCCCGCGTCGCGGAGTCCGCCAGGCCGGCCTCGAAGGACTCGATGCCCTCCAGCAGGTGGAACTTCGACGCGACGACGGGGTGGATGGGCACACGCGCTCCTCGGTGCAGGCGGACGGGGCGGCACGCGGCGAGGTCGAGGTGGCGCCCGCCGCGGGCCGCCCTGTCAGCCTGCGCAGGACGTGCCGCACGTCACAGTCCGATGCCATTGAGCGGCACACCCGTCAGGCGGGCGGCGCTCCGATGGCCCGCCGGGCGCCGAGGCCACGGGAGATGGCACGGGCGGCGGTGCGCACGGCCGGCCCGAGCAGGCGGGGCTCGGCGTGCTCCTGGGGGACGACGACGGACAGCGCGGCCGCGACGCGCTCGTCCGCGCCGAAGATGGGTGCGGCGACGCTGACCAGCGGCTCCGGCGCCCGGCGGCGGAAGGTGGCCAGGCCGTCGCGGCGGATCTCGGCGAGCGTGCGGCGCAGCGCGGCGGGGGAGACCGGCACGTTCTCCGGCATGTGCATGAGCGGCTGGGCGAGCACCGACTCCTGGAAGTCGGATTCGGCGAAGGCGAGCAGCACCAGGCCGACACCGGTCGAGTGCAGCGGCAGCCGACCGCCGACGCGGTAGAGCACGTTCATCGCCTGGTGGGCCGACAGGCGCTCGACGAGCAACGCCTCGGTGCCCTCGCGCACGGCCAGGAGCACGTGCTGGCGGGTGACCTCCTCGAGGTCACCCATGTACGGCAGCGCCACCTGCTTGAGCCCCTGTCCGCGCGGCGCGAGGGAGGCCACCTCCCAGAGCCGGAGGCCGACGGTGAACCGGCCGTCGCTCCCGCGTTCGAGGGCACCCCAGGCCATGAGCCGCCCCGCCAGCCGCAGGGTCGAGCTGGTCGGGATGCCGCTGCGCCGGCTGAGCTCGCCCAGGCTCAGCGACCGGTGGCGGGCGTCGAACGCGGCCAGCAGCGCGAACGCGCGGTCGACCACCGGATCGCCCTGCGGCGGACGGCGGCCGCGCACCCGCGCCGGCTCGGGAGACACGTCGGTCACGATCCGGTCACCTGCCGTTCATGGTGAGGTGCGCGCCACAGTTGTTTTCCATTGAGCGGCATTGTGCCTGACGTCTCATCCGGCCCGCGCCCATCGTTGCCGCCAAGCCGAGCGAAACGCTCCGGCCGGGCCGACGGATCGGCCGACCACGACCCCTCCGTTGTTCAGAGGCGAAGGAGCACCACACCATGAATCGATTCACGACCCGAACCGGCCCCGCGCTGGTCGCGGCCGCGT
Source organism: Blastococcus sp. (assembly GCA_035642035.1). Taxonomy (GTDB): domain Bacteria; phylum Actinomycetota; class Actinomycetes; order Mycobacteriales; family Geodermatophilaceae; genus Blastococcus_B. The sequence goes on along the minus strand of DASQTE010000097.1, from coordinate 10,334 downwards.
CCATGGCGGCTCTCGCTGCCTGCGGTGGCGGCGACAGCGGTGGCGGCGGTGGCAGCCAGAGCGCTGCCGACACCCTCACCTTCGCCTACGACGCGGACGCCGCGCCCACCGGCTACGACCCGCTCCTGTACTCGCAGGGTCAGTTCACGTTCTTCTCCGCGCTCTACGACTCGCTGTTCGTCACCGCGGCCGACGGCTCCATCGAGCCGAGCCTGGCCGAGAGCTTCGAGAACAACGCGGAGAACACGCAGACCACGCTGACCCTGCGCGAAGGAGTGACCTTCGCCGACGGCTCCGAGCTCACCGCCGAGCTGGTCAAGGCCAACCTCGACCGCCGCACCGACGAGACCCTCGAGGCCTACGGCGCGCTCGCCCCCGGTGGCGCCAGCGAGATCACCGACGTCCAGGCACCCGACCCGCGGACCGTCGTCATCACCTGGGCGCAGCCACAGGCGTCCCCCGACCAGAACCTGGTCGACACCGCCGGCATCATCGTCGGCCCGGACGGCGTCGCCGACCCTGACTCTCTCGAGACGGCGCCCGACGGCTCCGGGGCGTACACGCTCAACGAGGGCGAGACCACCCGCGCCAGCAGCTACACGCTGGACAAGAACGACGAGGCGTGGAACGCCGATGCGTGGAGCTTCGACTCCATCGTCTTCAGCGTCATCACCGACCCGCAGGCTCTCGCCAATGCGGTCGTCTCCGGCCAGGCCGACGTCGCCACGATCCTGGACCCGCAGACGATCGAGCTCGTCGAGTCGCGGCAGAGCATCGTGAGCTCCGGCGGAACCATCGTCGGCTTCCCGGTGACCGACAAGACGGGCGCAACCAACCCGGCGTTCGCCAACGAGCAGGCTCGCCTGGCGATCAGCTACGCCATCGACCGCGAGGCCATCGTCGAGGACCTGCACCCGGGCGCACGGGCGACCACGCAGCTGTTCCCCGAGGGTTCGACCGGCTTCGACGAGGCGCTGGACGAGGAGTTCGGCTACGACCCGGCCAAGGCCGAGCAGGCCCTGACCGAGGCTGGTCTCCCGGACGGGTTCGAGTTCAACGTGACCGTCCTGGGCCAGCCCGACGAGGACCAGGTCGCCATCCAGAGCCAGCTGGCCGAGGTCGGCATCACGATGAACTTCGTGACCGCCACGTCGACCGACCAGGTCTTCGGCGCGGTGCGCACCGACCCGGTGATCTTCGGCCCCTTCTCGGTGGGCGCCAATCCGGCCGGCTTCGTCGCGGGCGTGGTCTACGGCGGCTTCATGAACATGCAGGGCGCCACCGAGCCGGAGATCGAGGGTTCCCTCGGTGCGGCCCTGGGTGCGACCGGTGACGCGCAGGAGCAGGCCCTGACCGACCTGAACCGGGCGATCACCGCCAACGGCTGGTACATCCCGGTCTACGAGGACTTCACCTACACCGGCTACAACGCGGAGAAGGTGGCCGAGCCGGCCTACGCCGGGTCGAACAACTACCTCGTGCTGTCGGAGATCCAGCCCGCCAGCTGATCGACAGCCGGTGGCCGCGGAGCAGTCCGCGGCCACCGGCCATCACTCTTCCCGCCCCGGTCGATCCTCCGTACGACCAAGGAGACACAGATGCTCGGCTACGTCGCACGGCGGCTGGCCATGGCGGTCGGCACGATCCTGGCCGCGGTGGTGATCAGCTTCCTGCTGGTGCACGTCAGCGACTCCACCCCCGGCGCAGTCCGCCTCGGACCGGGCGCCACCGCGGAACAGATCGCCGCGGAGAACGAGGCCCTGGGCTGGAACCGCCCGCTCGTCGTCCAGTTCTTCGACTACCTCGGCGACCTGGTCCAGGGCGACCTGGGGACGTCGCTCATCGACGGCCGCTCGATCGGCGCCGACCTGGCCGACCGGGTGCCGGTCACCGCGTCGATCGCCCTCTTCGCGACCATCCTGTCGGGCGTCGTGGGCGTGCTCGTCGGCGTCACCGCGGCCGTCCGCGGGGGCCGGGTGAGCCGCTTCCTCATGACCGGCAGCGGGATCGCCCTCTCCCTGCCGGCCTTCTGGGTGGGCGTGCTGCTGGTCTACGTCCTCGCCATCCAGACCGGGCTGTTCCCCGCCACGGGGTACGTCGAGTTCGCCACCGACCCGTTCGGGTGGTTCACCAGCCTGGCGATCCCCATCATCACGCTGACCGTCGGCGGGGCGGCCATCATCGCCCGGACGGCCAACGCCGGCATGCGCGAGGCGCTCGCCCAGGAGCACATCCGCACGCTGCGGGCGATGGGCACGCCGGAGTGGCGGATCCGCTACGTGCACGCGCTCCGCTTCGCCAGCCTCCCGGTGGTGTCGGTCCTGGGCATCCAGTTCATCGCGCTGTTCGGCGGCTCGGTGATCATCGAGAACCTCTTCGCGCTCCCCGGGCTCGGGCAGGCCGGCCAGTCCGCCGCGGCCTCCAGCGACATCCCGGCCCTCATCGGCGTGGTGGTCGTCGCCACCGTCGTCGTCGTCATCACGAACCTGCTGCTCGACCTCCTGGTCGCGGCCCTCGACCCGAAGGTGCGTACAACATGAGCGAGCTTGCGAGCTCATCCATGGACAGAGCGAGCCGGCGAATGCCGTCGACGAGCGCCAGCGAGGAGTCGGCATGAGCGTGCTCCCGCTGGACGCGGCCGACGAGGTCGCGACCGAGCCCGTCCCCCCGGCCCAGCGCCGTCGCGGGCTGCCGTACTTCCTGCGCACCCCGGGTGGCATCTTCGGCGCCGCGTGGCTGACCTTCATGCTGGTCGCGTCGCTCACGGCGGCCCTCTGGCGGCCCTACGAGGTCGCCGAGCAGGACCTCGCGAACCGGCTGGCGCTGCCGTCGGCCGAGCACTGGCTCGGGACCGACCCGCTGGGACGCGACCTGCTCAGCCGGATCTTCTCCGCCGGCGCCGAGCCGCTGCTGGCCGCAGCCGTCACCGTCGTGGTGGCCTTCGGGATCGGCCTGCCGCTGGCGCTGATCGCAGCCGAGCGCGGACGCCGCGTCGAGCGCACGGTCAGCCGGGTGACCGAGGTCTTCCTCGCGCTGCCGGCGACGATCCTGCTGCTCGCGGTCATCGGCGTGATCGGCGTCCGGACCTTCGTCATCATGGCGATCCTGGGCGTGCTGATCTCCGCCGCGGTCTACCGCGTGATGCTCGGGGTCGCGCAGTCGGTGCGGCAGCGCCTCTACGTCGACGCCGCCCGGGTCAACGGCCTCGGGTCGATCCGCGTCAACCTCGTGCACGTCCTGCCGTCCATGGCCACCGTCGTGGCGGTGCAGGCCGCCCAGCTCTACGGCATCGGCCTGCTGATCGTCGCGGGCCTGGCCTTCCTCGGGTTCGGGCCGGCCGAGCCCGCGCCCAGCTGGGGCTTCATGATCCAGGACGCCAGCTCCTACGTGTTCAACGCGCCGTGGCTGCTGGTGCCGACGGGCCTGGTCCTGGCGCTCACCGTCGTCGCGGCCAACGAGCTCGCCGACGCCATCGCCGGCAAGACGTCCATCGCACGGGCGCCGAGCCGCCGCAAGCGGCCCCTGGCCCGCGCCGTCGCCGCCGCGAAGGCGGACGCCCGCCCGGCCGACCCGCGCGCGATCCTCGAGGTCCGCGACCTGGACGTCTCCGTCGACGACGGTCCCGCTCTCGTCACGGGGGTCACCTTCTCGTTGCAGCCCGGCCGCGTGCTCGGCCTGGTCGGGGAGTCCGGCTGCGGCAAGACGATGACCGCGCGCTCCCTGATGGGGCTGCTCCCGGACGGCGTCTCGGTCTCCGGCGGCTCGATCCTCTGGCAGGGCCGGGAACTGGTCAGCCTGTCGGACAAGGAGCTCAACGCCGTCCGCGGGCGGGAGATCGCGATGATCTCCCAGGAGCCGATGGTCGCGCTCGACCCGATGTTCTCGGTCGCCTACCAGCTGGTCCAGCCGCTGCGCCGGATCCGGGGCGTGGGCAAGGCGGAGGCCCGGCGGATCGCCGCCGAGCTGCTGCGGCAGGTCGGCATCGTCGACGCCCAGCGGGTGCTGAAGAGCTACCCCCACCAGCTCTCGGGTGGCATGGCCCAGCGGGTGGCGATCGCCCTCGCGCTCACCGGGCAGCCGAAGCTGCTGATCGCGGACGAGCCGACGACGGCGCTCGACGTCACCGTGCAGGCGGAGATCCTCAGCCTGCTGCGCGCCCTGGTCCGCGACACCGGCCTGTCGGTGGTCATCGTCAGCCACGACCTCGGCGTGGTCGCCGACATCTGCGACGACGTCGCGGTCATGTACGCCGGCCAGGTGGTCGAGTCCGGGACCGCCGGCCGGGTCCTCGACGACCCCACCCACCCGTACACGATGGCGCTGCTCGGGGCGAACCCGCACGTGCCCGACGGCGAGCCCGTGCCGCTGCGGCTGGCCTCGATCCCCGGCACCGTGCCGTCCCCCGGTTCGTGGCCGAGCGGCTGCCGCTTCGCGAGCCGCTGCCAGTTCGCGCAGGAGAGGTGCACGACGCCCTTCCCCGCGCTCCCCGCCCACGGCGACGGCTCGGTGCTGTGCATCCGGGTCGACGAGATCCACGACGCGGGCATCCGCTGGGGTGCCGAGCACGTCGGCGACGAGATCGCCCCGGACGCCGGAGTGGCCGCCGAACCCATCGCCGACGAGCCCGCCGTCGAGGCCGTCCCGACCGCAGGAGTGATCCGATGACCGCCCCCGCCGACACCGCCGCCCCGGCGCACGCCCCCGGGCTCCCCCCTGCGCTCGAGATCCGCGACCTCGTCGTCCGCTACGGCAAGGGACGCAAGGCCCGGCAGGCCCCGCCGGCCATCGACGGCGTCAGCTTCGACATCGCCCCGGGGGAGACCGTCGGCCTCGTCGGCGAGTCCGGCTCGGGCAAGTCGACGATCGGCAAGGCGGTGCTCGGCCTCCAGCCGCCGACCGCGGGCACCGTGAAGCTGCACGGCCAGGACATCACCACCATGTCGCTGAAGCAGCGGAAGACGTCGGCCGCCGACCTGCGGGTCGTCTTCCAGGACCCGTACTCCTCCCTCAACCCGGCCCGCACGATCGGCCAGACCCTCGTCGAGCCGCTGCGGCTCATGGGCGTGGGGACGGCCCAGGCCATGCAGAAGGCGCGCGCGGGGCTCGAGTCCGTCGGGCTGCCGGGCGACGCCGTGGACCGCTACCCGTCGCAGTTCTCCGGCGGCCAGCGGCAGCGCATCGCGATCGCCCGCGCCCTCGTCTGCGACCCCAAGGTGCTGGTGCTCGACGAGCCGGTCAGCGCGCTGGACCTCAGCACCCAGGCGCAGGTCCTCAACCTGCTGGCCGACCTGCGCGACCAGCACGGCCTCGCCTTCCTCTTCATCGCCCACGACCTCGGGGTCGTCCGCTTCCTGGCCCAGCGGGTGGTCGTGCTCTACCGCGGCCAGATCATGGAGTCCGGGCCTGTCGAGTCGGTGACGCAGGCACCGCGGCACCCGTACTCGGTGGCGCTCACCGCCGCTGCCCCCGTGCCCCGGCCGGCCGAGCAGGCCGCCCGCCGGGCCGCCCGCGAGGCGCTCGGGGTCGGCACCGCCGGCGCGGCGCAGCCGTCGGCGACCGGGTGCCCGTTCGTGCCCCGCTGCCCGCTGGCTACGGAGATCTGCCTCGAGCAGCGGCCGCCGTTGCGTCTGGTCGACGACAACCTCACCGCCTGCCACCACGCCGAGCGGGTACCGGCCCTGTGACGGCTGCGCCCCATGGCCTGCGGGTCGAGCACCTGGACGAGGCGCTCGGGATCCGGGTCACCGCCCCCCGGCTGTCGTGGCGGCTGCCCGACGGCGCCCGCGAGCAGCGTGCGTACCGCATCACGGCGGACAACGGCTGGGACTCCGGATGGGTGGACGGCGGTGGGAGCCTGCTGGTGCCCTACGAGGGGCCGCCGCTCGCCTCGGCGCAGCCCGTCGAGTGGCGCGTGCAGGTGCGCACCGACCTGGGGGAGAGCCCGGAGTCCGCGCCGGCCTGGTTCGAGACGGGCCTGCTCTGGGAGGAGGACTGGCGCGCCTCGTGGGTCGAGCCGGGGGCGATGCCGGACGGCGCGAAGGGCGAGCGTCCGGCCGCGCTGCTGCGGTTCGAGTTCGACGTCGAGCGGCCGGTCGTCTCCGCGCGACTGCACGCCACGGCCCAGGGCATCTACGAGGCGTTCCTCAACGCCGAGCGGGTGGGCGACGCCGAGCTGACCCCCGGCTACACGCAGTACGACGCGCGGCTGCAGGTGCAGACCTACGACGTCACGGCGTCGCTGACCCCCGGCCGGAACGCGCTGGGCGTCGTCCTGGCCGACGGGTGGTTCCGCGGCCAGACGGGCGTCACCCGGGCCGCCGACCAGTGGGGCAACCGGCTCGCCGTCCTCGCCCAGCTGCAGCTCGAGCACGACGACGGGAGCGTCTCCGTCGTGGGCACGGGGCCCGGCTGGCGCAGCGGCGCCGGGCACGTCGTGGCGGCCGACCTGATCGCGGGGGAGCACTGGGACCTCGGCCGGCTGCCCCGCGGCTGGGACGCACCGGGCTTCGACGACGGCGGCTGGGACGACGTCGTCGTGGTGGAGCACGGCTACGCCGGTCTGGTGGACTCCCCGGCGCCGCCGGTCCGCCGGATCGAGGAGCTGCTGCCGGTCTCGGTCACGACCCTGGCCGGCGGGGCGCAGGTCGTCGACCTCGGCCAGAACATCAACGGCTGGGTGCGGCTGACCGACCTCGGACCCGCCGGCACGCGGATCACGCTGACCCACGGCGAGGCCCTGGCCCCGGACGGCGACGTCACCGTGGCGAACCTGGAGCCGGACCTGCCGTTCCTGCCGCACCCGTTGCCGGCCGGGCAGGTGGACGGCGTGGTGTCGGCCGGCGTGCCCGGCGACGTCTTCGAGCCGCGGCGGACGACGCACGGCTTCCGGTACGTCCGCGTCGAGGGGCACCCCGGCGGGCTCACCGCCGACGACGTCCGCGGGGTCGTGGTGCACACCGACATGCGCCGCACCGGCTGGTTCTCCTGCAGCGACGATCGGGTGGACCGCCTGCACGAGGCCGCGCTCTGGAGCTTCCGCGACAACGCCTGCGACATCCCGACCGACTGCCCGCACCGCGAGCGGCACGGCTGGACCGGCGACTGGCAGCTGTTCGTCCCGACCGCCGCGTTCCTGTACGACGTCGCCGGCTTCTCGACGAAGTGGCTCCGCGACGTCGCGGCCGACCAGTGGCCGGACGGGACGATCGCCAACGTCAGCCCGAGCCCGCGCAACGAGGGCCGGGAGGGCCCGATCGCGTTCCTCAACGGCTCCGCGGGCTGGGGCGACGCCGCCGTGATCGTGCCGTGGGAGCTGTACCGCGCCTACGGCGACGGGCAGGTCCTCGACGAGCTCTGGCCGACGATGGTGCGCTGGCTCGACCGCGCCGAGCGCATGGCGCGCGAGCAGCGGCACCCCAGCCGGATCGAGCGGTCGCCCGAGCCGGCGCCGCACGAGCGGTACCTCTGGGACACCGGCTTCCACTGGGGGGAGTGGCTGGAACCCGGGAACGGCCCCGGCCCCATGGACGAGTTCGTCGCCGCCGACAAGGGCGACGTGGCCACCGCCTTCCTCGCCCACAGCGCCGGGCTGATGTCGCGGATCGCCGGCCTGCTGGGCAGGGACGACGACGCCGCGCGGTACGCCGAGCTGAGCGAGCACGTGCGAGCGGCCTGGCAGGCGGAGTACCTCGACGCCGACGGCCGGCTCACCCCCGACACGCAGGCCAACCACGTCCGTGCGCTCGCCTTCGGCCTCGTGCCGGACGACCTGCGGCCGGCCGTGGCCGAGCGGTTGGTCGAGCTGATCCGCAAGGCCGACACCCACCTCGGCACCGGCTTCCTCGCGACGCCGTACCTGCTCCCGGTGCTGGCCGACGCCGGCCACCTCGACGTGGCCTACGACCTGCTCCTCCAGGACACCGGGCCCTCGTGGCTGCTCATGGTCGACCGCGGTGCCACCACGGTCTGGGAGCGGTGGGAGGGGGTGGACGACGACGGCGTCCCGCACGAGTCGCTCAACCACTGCTCCAAGGGCGCGGTGGTCTCGTTCCTGCACCGCTACACCGCCGGCCTCGAGCTCGTCGAGCCCGCCTACCACCGCTTCCGCGTGCGGCCCCGGCCGGGTGGCGGGCTCACCAGCGCCGAGGCGGCCCACGAGTCGCCGTACGGCCGGATCGAGTCCGCCTGGCGGATCGACGGCGGGACGTTCGAGCTGCGCGTCGTCGTCCCGGCCGGGACGTCGGCGGAGATCGTCCTGCCCGACGGGTCGGTCGACGGCGCCGGCCCCGGCGAGCACACCTACAGCTGCACCCTCGAGGAGAGCCCACGATGACCGCCGAGACGACAGCGTGGGCCGGCCCGGCCCGCTACCTCTCGCCGCACGAGCCCACCCGCCGGGACTCCGGCGCGCTGCACTGGGCCGGGCTCACGTACGCGGTCGCCTTCGGGTACCGGCCGCTGCAGCTGGATGTCTGGGTGCCGCCGACCGCGGCGCCGGCGCCGCTGGTGGTCTGGGTGCACGGCGGGGCGTTCATGATGGGCGACCGGCGCTACCTGCCGGAGACGCTGCGGCCGGACCAGGTCTTCGACGCCCTGCTCGAGGCGGGGCTCGCCGTCGCCACCATCGACTACCGGCACGCCCTCGAGGCGCCCTTCCCGGCCCAGCTGCACGACGCGAAGGCCGCGGTCCGCTACCTGCGGGCGCACGCGGACGAGCTGGGCGTCTCGACCGACCGCATCGGCGCCTGGGGCGAGTCGGCGGGCGGCCACATCGCCGCGCTGCTCGGCCTGACCGCGCACCGCCCCGACCTCGAGGGCGCGCACGGCGTCGTGGGCCCGTCGAGCGCGGTCGACGTCGTCGTCGACTGGTACGGGCTGGCCGATCTGGAGACCATGCCGCGCCAGGACCCGCCCCCGCAGATCGCCGCGCTGCTCCCGGAGGAGATGCGGGTGCCGCCCGAGGACCACCTGCTCCGTGGCCTGGAGGGGCAGACCCGCGCCGACGCCAGCCCGGTCACCCACGTGACCCCGGGCTCGCCGCCGTTCCTGCTGCTGCACGGCACCGCCGACTGGCTGGTCCCGTACGGGCAGAGCCAGCAACTGGCCGCCGCGATGACCGCGGCCGGGGCTCCGGTGGAGCTCGTCCCGATCGACGGGGCCGGGCACATCTGGCTCGACCACGGCGACGTCGACGGCGTCGTCGACCGGTCCGTCGCCTACCTGGCCGCCGCCCTGCTGGAGGACGACCGATGAGCGACCTGACCGTCCTGCCCGTCACCGCCGAGCACCACCGCGAGCCGTTCGGCATCGGGGAGACCACGCCGCGCCTGTCGTGGGTCACCCGCACCGACCTGCCCGACTGGCGCCAGACCTCCTACGAGGTCGAGATCGCGCCGGAGGACGGCGACGCCTGGTCGTCGGGCCGCATCGACTCCGGCGAGTCGGTCCTCGTGCCCTGGGGTGCGCCGCCGCTCACCAGCCGCGAGCGCCGGACCGTCCGGGTGCGGGTCTGGGGCCAGGAGGGGGCCGAGCCGTCCGCCTGGAGCGAGGACGTCGTCGTCGAGGCCGGGCTGCTCGAGCCGTCGGACTGGACCGCCGCGCTGGTGCAGCCGGTCCTGCCCGGCGACGCCGACGAACCGGTCGCCCTGCTGCGACGGGAGTTCGTGCTCGACAAGCCCGTCGCCCACGCCCGGCTGTACGCCACGGCGCACGGGGTCTACGAGGCCGAGCTGAACGGGTCCGTCGTCGGCGACCAGGTGCTCGCCCCCGGCTGGACCAGCTACTCCCACCGGCTGCGCTACCAGACCTTCGACGTCACCGGCCTCCTGACCGAGGGCGCCAACGCCATCGGTGTCCAGCTCGCCGACGGCTGGTACCGGGGCTACCTCGGGTTCACCGGCAGGAAGGGCATCTACGGCGACCGCACCGGCGTACTGCTGCAGCTCGAGGTCGAGCACACCGACGGCAGCCGCAGCGTGGTGGTCAGCGACGACGGCTGGCGCGCGACGACCGAAGGCCCGCTGACCCGGGCCGGCCTCTACAAGGGCGAGACCGTCGACTTCCGGAGCGAGCTGCCCGGCTGGTCCGCCGCGTCGTTCGACGACTCGACCTGGGCACCCGTCGAGGGCGGCACGCTCGACCTGGGGCAGCTCGTCGCGCCGACCGGTCCGCCGGTGCGGCGTACCGAGACCGTCCCGGTCCGGGAGATCAGCACCTCGCCGTCGGGCGCGACGCTCGTGGACTTCGGCCAGAACCTCGTCGGCCGGATCCGCTTCACGCTCCCCGACGGCCCGGCCGGCACCGAGATCACCGTCCGGCACGCCGAGGTGCTCGAG
>DASQTE010000096.1:0-5011 GCA_035642035.1 Blastococcus sp. | reverse complement strand
CGCATCTTGCCGCTGATGTGGGCGAGCACCCGGTGCCCGTTCTGCAGCTCGACCCGGAACATCGCATTGGGCAGCGGCTCGACGACGCGACCCTCGACCTCGATGGCCCCGTCCTTCTTCGCCATTCCCTACACGCGCTCCTCGACTCGGTGGTCCATGTCCTCGCGCGCCCACGGGGGAACCCCGTCGGACGTGCTCGGTGGTTGCAGAACAGGTGGTGCAGACGCTCTCGCGAGGGCGTTCCGGGTCACGCGGCCACAGCACGACGACGGAACGGCGCGAACGCCATCGGCCACTGTACCTTGACGCCCCACCCGTCACCAACCCGCCCGGTGAGGGATGGGCTACACCGCCGCGAGCAGGCCGTCAGGCGCGGGGGGTGATGCCGAACGGCGCGAGACCGGCAGCGCCGCCGTCCTCCGCGGTCAGGACCCAGGGCCCCTCGGGGGTGACGGCCACTGTGTGCTCGAAGTGCGCGGCACGGGAGCCGTCCTTGGTGACGACGGTCCAGCCGTCCTCCAGCTCGACGGTCGCCGGGTCCCCCACGGTGACCATCGGCTCGATGGCCAGCGTCAGCCCGGGGACGAGCTTGGGGCCCCGGCCCGGGCGCCCGTAGTTGAGCACGTGCGGGTCCTGGTGCATCTCCGTGCCGATGCCGTGACCGCCGTAGTGGTCGACGATGCCGTACGGGTGCGACTTGGCGGTGATCGCCTGCTCGACGGCGGCACTGATGTCGGTCAGCCGTCCGCCGGCGATCGCCCTGGCCAGGCCCGCCCACATCGACCGTTCCGTCACGTCCAGCAACGCCGCGTCCTCGGCCGAGGGCTCCCCGACCGTCACGGTCACCGCCGAGTCGCTGTGCCAGCCCTGCAGGATGGCGCCGCAGTCGATGGAGATGTTGTCGCCCTCCGCCAGCCGGCGGTCGGGGTTCGGGATGCCGTGCACGATCTCGTTGTTGATCGACGCGCAGATCGTCCCGGTGAACCCGTGGTAGCCGAGGAAGTTCGGCACCGCGCCCTGGGAGCGGATGTGGTCCTCGGCGATCGCATCCAGCTCACCGGTGCTGACCCCCGGCCGGACGGCGGCCTTCACCGCGGCGATGGCGCCGGCGGTCACCAGGCCGGAGGCGCGCATGAGCTCGATCTCGTGCGGCGTCTTGATCTGGATCATGCGTCCACTCCACTTCGCGAGCAGCGGGAGGCGGCGGAGGATCCCGGCCGTCATTCCCTGCCCCTGTTCCGTCAGCCCTCGGCGGGCTGCCCGGACTCCGACACCCCGCACGCGGCCAGTGCCCGGGCGGTGACCACGTCGACCTCGCCGATCGCGTCGATGCGGGCGAGCAGCCCTTCGCCCTCGTAGAAGCCCGACAGCGGCGCCGTCTGTTCCCGGTAGACGTGCAGCCGGTGGCGGACGGTCTCGGGCTTGTCGTCCTCCCGCTGCACCATCTGCCCGTCCACCAGCATCCGCCGGCCGGAGAGCCGGCGCACGAGCTCCTCCTCGTCGACGACGAGCTCGAGCACGCAGTCCAGGGCGTGGCCCAGGTCGGTCAGCGACGTGCGCAGCTGCTCGGCCTGGGCGATCGTCCGCGGGAAACCGTCGAGCAGGAAGCCGGCCTTGGCATCGGGCTCGGCGAGCCGGTCCTTCACCATCGCCACGGTGATCTCGTCGGGGACGAGGTCGCCGGCGTCCATGTAGACCTTGGCCTTCCGGCCCAGCTCCGTCTGCCCGCTGACGTTCGCGCGGAAGATGTCGCCGGTCGAGATCGCCGGGACGCCGAACTTCGCGGCGATGATCTGCGCCTGGGTGCCCTTGCCCGCTCCGGGAGGACCCAGCAGGACGACGCGCACTACTTCAGGAACCCTTCGTAGTTGCGCTGGTTGAGCTGCGTCTCGATCTGCTTCACCGTCTCCAACCCCACTCCGACCATGATCAGCACGGCGGTCCCGCCGAACGGGAAGTTCTGGTTCTGCCCCTCCTGCGTGATCGACAGGAAGAGGTTCGGCAGCACGGCCACCGTTCCCAGGTAGATCGATCCCGGCAGGGTGATCCGGGACAGTACGTACTGCAGGTACTCGGCGGTGGGCCGGCCGGGGCGGATGCCCGGGATGAAGCCGCCGTAGCGCTTCATGTCGTCGGCCCGCTCCTCCGGGTTGAAGGTGATCGACACGTAGAAGTACGTGAAGAACACGATCAGGCCGAAGTAGAACGCGACGTGGACCGGGCTGCTCTGGTCGATGATGTAGTTCTCGAAGAACCGCCGGACCGGCCCGGTCTCGGAGCCCTGCAGCTGGGTGATCAGCTGCGGCAGGTAGAGCAGGGACGACGCGAAGATCACCGGGATGACGCCGGCCTGGTTCACCTTCAGCGGCAGGTAGGTCGAGGTCCCGCCGTACATCCGGCGGCCGACCATCCGCTTGGCGTACTGCACGGGGATGCGGCGCTGGGCCTGTTCGACGTAGACGACGGCGCCGATGATCAGCAGCGCGAAGACGCAGACGATGGCGAAGACGACGCCGCCGCGGGTCTGCAGGATCGAGCCGCCCTCGGCCGGGATGCGGGCGGCGATCGAGGTGAAGATCAGCACGGACATGCCGTTGCCGATCCCCTTCTCGGTGAGCAGCTCGCCCAGCCACATGATCAGGGCGGTGCCCGCGGTCAGGGCGATGACGAGGATGACCGTCGTCCACACCGAGTCCGACGGGATGATCGCCTCGCTGCAGTTCGGGAACAGCTGCCCGCTGCGCGCCAGGGCGATGATGCCGGTGCTCTGCAGGACGGCGAGGGCGATCGTCAGGTAGCGGGTGTACTGGGTCAGCTTGGCCTGGCCCGACTGCCCTTCCTTCTTGAGCTGCTCGAACCGCGGGATCACGACCACCAGCAGCTGCACGATGATGCTCGCCGTGATGTACGGCATGATCCCGAGCGCGAAGACGCTCAGCCGGAGCAGCGCGCCACCGGAGAACAGGTTGACCAGCGAGTAGAGGTCGCGCTGGTCGGAGGCCTGGGCCTGCTCGAGGCAGTTGTTGATCGCCTCGACGGAGACGCCCGGACCCGGCACGGCGGCGCCCAGCCGGTAGACGGCGATGATCGCCAGGGAGAACAGCAGCTTGCGCCGGAGGTCTGGCGTCCGGAACGCCGCGGCGAACGCCTGCAGCACGTGCCCTCCCCTAGTCGGTCGAGTGAGGTTAGCAATGAGCCCGCGTCAGGTGACGCGGGCCACGGGCAGCAGCAGAAGGACCCCCGTGCCCCCCACCGCTCGCACGCTCGCGGCGGGCCCCTGCAAGGGGGCCGGGGGACACGGGAGTCCTTCTACCTTCAGATACGGGTGGTGCTGCCCCCGGCCGCGCCGATCTTCTCGGCGGCGGACGCGGAGAACGCGTGGGCCTGGACGTCGACCTTCACGCCGCCGAGCTCGCCGGTGCCCAGCACCTTGACGGGCTGGTTGCGACGGACGGCGCCGGCCTCGGCCAGCGTGTCCGGGTTCACCGGACCGCCCTGCGGGAACAGGGCCGCGATCCGGTCGAGGTTGACGACCTGGAAGACGACCTTGTTCGGGCTCTTGAAGCCGGAGAGCTTGGGCAGCCGCATGTGCAGCGGGGTCTGCCCACCCTCGAACCGGGCGTGCGTGTTGCCACGCGCGCCGGTGCCCTTGGTGCCGCGACCGGCCGTCTTGCCCTTGGAGCCCTCACCGCGGCCGACGCGCGTCTTGGCGGTGTGGGCGCCCGGGGCGGGACGCAGGTGGTGGACCTTGAGAGTCATGAGATGTCCCTACTCAGCTTCAGCTGATCTCTTCGACGGTGACCAGGTGCGGCACCGTCGCGACCATCCCGCGGATCTCGGGACGGTCCTCCTGCACGACCGAGTCGTGGATCCGCTTCAGGCCCAGGGAACGCAGCGTCTCGCGCTGGTTCTTCTTGCGCCCGATGCCCGACTTGACCTGGGTGACCTTGAGCTGTGCCATCTCAGACTCCCTGACCCGCACGCGCACGGAGCATGGCGGCCGGGGCGACGTCCTCGAGCGGCAGACCGCGGCGGGCCGCGATCTCCTCGGGGCGGACGAGGTCCTTCAGCGCCTGCATCGTGGCGTGCACGATGTTGATCGGGTTCGAGGAACCCAGGCTCTTGGAGAGCACGTCGTGGATGCCGGCGCACTCGAGCACGGCACGCACCGGGCCACCGGCGATGACACCGGTACCGGGGCTGGCCGGCTTGAGCAGCACGACACCGGCCGCCGCCTCACCCTGCACCGGGTGCGGGATGGTGCTGGCGATGCGCGGCACGGTGTAGAAGTGCTTCTTGGCCTCCTCGACGCCCTTGGCGATCGCCGCGGGCACCTCCTTGGCCTTGCCGTAGCCCACGCCGACCTTGCCGTCGCCGTCGCCCACGATCACCAGGGCGGTGAAGCTGAAGCGCCGACCACCCTTGACGACCTTGGACACGCGGTTGATGGCAACCACACGCTCGATGTAGTTGCTCTTCTCGGCAGGCGCGCCGCCGGGGCCCCGACCGCCGTCACGACGGTCGCGGCGGTCGTTGCCGCCGCCGGCGCCGCCGCCGCGTCGCTGTGGTCCTGGCATCAGACGTCCCTCTCGATCATCTTGTTCGTCATCAGAAGTCCAGCCCGGCCTCGCGGGCACCGTCCGCCAGGGCGGCGATCCGCCCGGCGTAGCGGTTGCCGCCGCGGTCGAGGACGACGGCGGTCACGCCGGCGGCCTTCGCGCGGTCGGCGATCAGGGCGCCGACCTGGCGGGCCAGGGCGGACTTGTCGCCCTCGGCGCCACGCAGGCTGGCGTCCATCGTCGACGCGCTGGCCAGCGTGCGGCCGGCCGTGTCGTCGACGAGCTGCACGTGGATGTGCCGCGAGCTGCGCTTGACGACCAGGCGCGGGCGCTCCGGCGTGCCGGAGACACGCTTGCGCAGCCGGTTGTGGCGCCGCAGCCGCGAGACGCGGCGCGCGGAGCTGACGTCGGTGCCGACGGGCTTGTGCCCCGATGCGGTCTTCTCTGCAGTA
>DASQTE010000095.1:0-4422 GCA_035642035.1 Blastococcus sp. | reverse complement strand
AGGTGGGTGCGCCCGCCCTTGCCCTGCCGGCCCTGGAAGTTCCGGTTGCTGGTGGAGGCCGACCGCTCGCCGGGCTTGAGCTGGTCGGGGTTCATGCCCAGGCACATCGAGCACCCCGCGCCGCGCCACTCGGCGCCGGCGTCCAGGAAGACCCGGTCGAGGCCCTCGGCCTCGGCCTGGGCCTTGACGCCCACCGAGCCGGGGACGACGAGCATGCGGGTGTCGGCGTCGATCCGCTTGCCGCGCAGCAGCTCGGCCGCGACCCGCAGGTCCTCGATCCGGCCGTTGGTGCACGAGCCGAGGAAGACGGTGTCCACCTCGATCTCGCGCAGCGGCTTGCCGGGCTCGAGGCCCATGTAGGCGAGCGCCTGCTCGACGTCCCGGCGCTCGCCCTCGTCGGCGAAGTCGGCCGGGTCGGGGACGGTGCCGGCGATCGGCAGACCCTGGCCGGGGTTCGTCCCCCAGGTGACGAAGGGCGTGAGGGTCGAGGCGTCGAGCACGACCTCGCGGTCGAACACGGCGCCCTCGTCGGTGCGCAGCGTGGACCAGTGCTCGACGGCGGCGTCCCAGTCCGCCCCCTGGGGGGCGTGCGGGCGGCCCTGCAGGAAGTCGAAGGTGGTGCGGTCCGGCGCGATGAGCCCGGCCTTGGCACCCGCCTCGATCGACATGTTGCAGATCGTCATCCGGGACTCCATGGACAGCGCCTCGATGGCGCTGCCCCGGTACTCGATGACGTGGCCCTGGGCGCCGTTGGTGCCGATCCCGGCGATGACGGCCAGGATGATGTCCTTCGACGAGACGCCAGGGGGCAGCTGGCCGTCGACGGTCACCGACATCTGCTTGGGCTTGTACTGCGGCAGCGTCTGGGTGGCGAGCACGTGCTCGACCTCGCTGGTGCCGATGCCGAAGGCCAGCGCACCGAAGGCGCCGTGCGTCGACGTGTGGCTGTCGCCGCAGACGATCGTCATCCCGGGCTGGGTCAGGCCCAGCTGCGGGCCGATGACGTGCACGATGCCCTGGTCGCGGTCGCCCATGGGGGCCAGCCGGATGCCGAACTCGGCGGCGTTTCGCCGGAGGGCCTCGATCTGCGCCCGGCTCACCGGGTCGGCGATCGGCGCGAGGATGTCCAGCGTGGGGACGTTGTGGTCCTCGGTCGCCATCGTCAGGTCCGGACGGCGGACCGTGCGACCCGCGGCGCGGAGTCCGTCGAATGCCTGGGGACTGGTCACCTCGTGCACGAGGTGCAGGTCGATGTAGAGCAGGTCGGGCTCGCCCGCGATGCTGCGCACCACGTGGGCCTCGTAGACCTTCTCCGCCAGGGTCTTCGGCACGGTTCGTCCTCTCACCGGGCATCCACCTCGAGCGGGTCACGCAACTGAGGGTCACAGTGGCGATCTCACCTTGTGGGATGCAAGTATTGCTGTATGGGACAGCCTAACCCCGTCGCCGTCTTGGACAAAGCGGTGACCATTCTGCGCGCCGTGGCGGACGAGCCGGCCACCCTCGCCGAGCTGGTCAGCCGCACCGGCCTGCCGCGGGCGACCGCCCACCGGCTGGCCGTCGCGCTCGAGGGGCACCGCCTGGTCCGGCGCACGCAGGAGGGCGCGTGGGCGCCCGGCCCGGCGCTCGCCGAGCTCGGCCGCGGCGGCGCCGACCTCGCCGAGCTGGCCGGCCGGCACCTGGTCGCCCTGCGGGACGCCAGCGGGGAGAGCGCCCAGTTCTACGTGCGCGACGGCGCGACGCGGGTGTGCGTCGCCGCGGCCGAGCGCACCAGCGGGCTGCGCGACACCGTGCCCGTGGGCGCCCGGCTGCCGATGACGGCGGGATCCGCCGCGCACGCTCTGCTGGCCTTCACGCCGGCCGAGGAGGTCACCCGGCTGCTTCCCTCGGCGAGCTTCACGGCGCGGACGCTGCTCGACGTCCGGCGCCGCGGCTGGGCGCACAGCGTGGCCGAGCGGGAGCCGGGGGTCGCCTCCCTCTCCGCGCCGGTGCGCGACGGCTCCGGCACGGTGCTGGGCGCCGTCTCCATCTCCGGGCCGGTCGAGCGGCTGGGCCGCCGGCCCAGCCCCGAGATCATCGGCGCCGTGCTCGACGCCGCGGCGGCGATCTCCCGGGCGGCCCGCTGAAAGGCTCTGTCCCGCGCGCACCCTGCGGTCCACACTCGCCGCATGACCGCTGACGCTCCTCCCCTCGCCCCTGCCGCTCGCCCCCGCGTGGCGGAGCCGGGCGAGGGCATCGGCCTGGACGAGCTGGCCCTGGCCACCCGCAACCACGGCATGCCGCTCGAGGCCCTGCGCTACGACGTCACCCCGCCGGGCCTGCACTACGTGCTCACGCACTACGACATCCCGGCGGTCGACCCGTCGTCGTGGCGGCTGGAGATCACCGGCGCGGTCGACCGCCCGCTCGCCCTGGGGCTGGACGAGCTGGCCCGCCGCCCCGCGGTGACCTCGCGGGTGCTGCTCGAGTGCGCCGGCAACGGCCGGGCACGGCTGGAACCGCGGCCGGTCAGCCAGCCGTGGCTGCTGGAGGCGGTGGGCACGGCCGAGTGGACGGGCACCCCGCTCGCGCCGCTGCTGGAGGAGGCCGGCCTCTCCCCCGACGCCGTCGACATCGTCTTCACCGGCGCCGACCACGGGGTCGAGCGCGGCATCGAGCAGGACTACGCCCGCGGGCTCCCGCTGGCCGAGGCGCTGCGGGCCGACGCCCTCCTCGCCTGGGCGATGAACGGGCAGCCGCTCCTGCCGCAGCATGGCGCCCCGCTGCGGCTGGTGATCCCCGGCTGGTACGGGATGGCGCACGTGAAGTGGCTGACCCGGATCGACGTCCTGACCGAACCGTTCACCGGCTACCAGAACACGACGTCCTACCGGCTCAAGGTCGACCCGGACGAGGCCGGCGAGCCGGTGACCCGGATCCGGCCACGGGCGCTGATGGCCCCGCCCGGCTGGCCGGACTTCCTGTCCCGCGAGCGCTTCGTCCGCACCGGGACCGTCGCACTGTCGGGGCGGGCCTGGTCCGGCCGGGCACCGGTGACCGGGGTGGCGGTCAGCACCGACGGCGGCCGCACGTGGGACGACGCGGAGCTCGCCCCGGTCGACCCGGCGCACCCCTTCGCCTGGCGGTCCTGGGGCTACGACTGGTCGGCGGCTCCGGGCCGGCACGAACTGCTCGTGCGGGCCGCCGACGAGCAGGGCCCCCAGCCGGTCGAGCAGGAGTGGA
The DNA here is from genome assembly GCA_035642035.1 of Blastococcus sp. Lineage (GTDB taxonomy): Bacteria > Actinomycetota > Actinomycetes > Mycobacteriales > Geodermatophilaceae > Blastococcus_B. The sequence continues at coordinate 1,200 of DASQTE010000095.1, read as the reverse complement.
ACCGGCAGGGGATGGCCAACAACCTCGTCCAGCGGGTGCCGGTCACCGTCCTGGAGTGAACGGGTTCAGTGCGCCGGTGGCGCGGCGGCGTCGTCCCCGGTCCTCGGGGCCGGGACGACGATCGGCCGGAGCCGGGACCACAGCGCGAAGGACAGCGCGAACGCGAGCATGCCCAGGCCGACCCACAGGTTGGCGTTGGACCCGCCGACCTTCTTCAGTGCCTCGTCGCTGTCGTCCACCAGGCCCACGACGACCAGGACGACGCCGTAGCAGCCGATCAGGGCGGCGATGACGTCTCGGGTCGCTCAGGCCAGCCGTCGCGCCCCGGCGGACGGGACGGTGACGAAGGTGCGGGGCGCGGGACGCCCCTCCCGCGCGAAGCGGTCGGCGACGGCGGCGGTGACGGAGTCGACGGCGTCGGCCTCGACCAGCGCGATGGCGCTGCCCCCGAACCCGCCCCCGACCATCCGGGCGCCATGGGCACCGGCCGACACCGCCGACTCGACGATGGCGTCGAGCAGCGGCACGGAGATCTCGAAGTCGTCGCGGAGGGACGCGTGCCCCGCCGTCAGCACCGGCCCGATCCGGCGCGGGTCGGCGTCCCCGCGAAGGTGGGCGACGACCTCCAGGACCCGCGCGTCCTCCGTGACGATGTGCCGGGCCCTGCGGAGCAGCACCTCGCCCTCGGCGGTGCCGTCGGCGAGCACGGCGAGCCGGTCGACGTCCTCCACCTCGCGCAGGAAGTCCACGCCGAGCCGCCGGGCCGCCTCCTCGCACTCCAGGCGCCGGTCCCCGTACCCGCCCCCCGCGTGCTCGTGCGTGACCCCGGAGTCGACGACGAGCAGCGCCAGGCCGGCGGCGGCCAGGTCGAGGGGCACCTGCTCGCTGGACCGGTCGCGGGTGTCGAGGAAGAGCGCATGGCCGGCCGTGCAGAGGACGGACGCGGACTGGTCGAGGATCCCGGTGGGGGCGCCGACGAAGTCGTTCTCCGCCCGCCGCGCGAGCTCCACGAGGTCGGGCCCACCCAGCTCCGGCGCCACGAGGTCGCGCAGCGCGAGGGCCACCGAGCAGGTGAGCGCCGCCGAGGACGACAGCCCGGCGCCGACCGGCACGTCGCTGTCGACCAGGACGCTGACGCCGCCCGGCAGCCGGTCGCGCAGCCCGGCGACCACACCGGCGGGGTAGCCGGCCCACCCTTGC
>DASQTE010000094.1:0-4153 GCA_035642035.1 Blastococcus sp. | reverse complement strand
AACTTCTCGATGCCGATCGAGGACATGGACCTCACCGTCCGGTCCTACAACTGCCTCAAGCGCGAGGGCGTGCACACCGTCGGTGAGCTCGTCACCCGCTCCGAGGCCGACCTGCTCGACATCCGCAACTTCGGTGCGAAGTCGATCGACGAGGTCAAGATGAAGCTGGCGGCCATGGGCCTCGCGCTCAAGGACAGCCCGCCCGGGTTCATCCCCACCTCGATCGAGAGCTACGACGAGGGCTACGAGACCGACGCCTACCAGGGCTCGCCCGAGTACGCCGACGTCGAGTACAGCGACACCTCCTACCAGGAGACCGAGCAGCTCTGAGGCTCCGCGCCGGACGGCGGCGTAACCCGCCGTCCGGCGCTGCCCTCCGGGCAGCGACACTGAACGCGAGCACCACCGCACGACACGGACGACAGCACCACCAAGGACGCAGCCGGCACTCCCTCCGGCCGCCTGAGGAAGGACCGACATGCCCACCCCCACCAAGGGCCCCCGTCTCGGCGGGTCCCCCTCGCACGAGCGGCTGATGCTGGCCAACCTGGCCACCTCGCTGTTCGAGCACGGGCGGATCACGACCACCGAGACGAAGGCGAAGCGCCTGCGTCCCCTGGCCGAGAAGCTGGTGACCTTCGCCAAGCGCGGTGACCTGCACGCGCGTCGTCAGGTCATGACGACCATCCGTGACAAGGACGTCGTCCACACCCTCTTCGCCGAGATCGGTCCCCGGTACGAGAACCGTCCCGGTGGCTACACCCGGATCACCAAGGTCGGTCCGCGCAAGGGCGACAACGCCCCGATGGCGGTCATCGAGCTCGTCGAGGCACTGACCGTCGGTCAGCAGGCCGTCGGCGAGGCCGAGCGCGCCCGCGGCACCCGCTTCGCCGCCGGTGCCGGTGCGGCCGCCGCGTCCGGTGAGGTCACCGCCGACGCGGTCGAGACCGCCGAGGACGCCACGGCCGAGGACACGACGGCCGAGGACACGACGGTCGAGGACGCCACCGCCGAGGACACCAGCGCGGCCGACGAGGCGACCGAGGACGTGGCTGCCGACGAGGCCGCCACCGACGAGGCCGGGACGCCCGCCGACGAGGCCGAGGGCACGGACGCTCGATGAGCTCCCCCCAGGACCCGGGAGCCGACGAGGCGCAGGAGATCGTCACCGACGTGTTCGTGCCGGACGGCGAGCGGCAGGACGACTCCGACGTCACGCCGGAGCCCGAGCGGCAGAACGTCGCCGTCGTGGACGACGCGTCGCTGTCCCCGGAGGTGGCCAGCGCCGCCGCCGCGGAGATCGAGGCAGCGGAGCTCGGTGACGCCGCGACCGCCAGCCGGCAGTACGAGGGCGGCGACGCCGCGCCGGACCCCGAGTAGGTCCGCTGAGCGACCAGCATTTCCCGGACGAGCCCGTTCCCCCTCGGGGGGACGGGCTCGTCCGTCTTCGCCTGGACGTCGCCTACGACGGGACGGCGCTGCACGGATGGGCCCGGCAGCCGGGCCAGCGCACGGTCCAGGGCGACCTCGAGCAGGCGCTGGCGATGGTGCTCCGGGTGCCGGTCGACCTCACCGTCGCCGGCCGGACCGACGCCGGTGTGCACGCGACCGGGCAGGTCGCGCACTGCGACGTCCCCCGGCCCGTGTGGTCGGAGCAGGGGCAGCGGCTGGTCCGCCGGCTGCGGGGTGTGCTGCCGCCCGACGTCGCGGTGCCCGCCGTCGCCGAGGTCCCGGCGGACTTCGACGCGCGATTCAGCGCGCTCGGCCGGCACTACGTCTACCGCCTCACCGACGACCCCGCCGGTCCGCCGCCGCTGCGCCGAGCCGACACCGTCGGCTGGCCCCGCACGCTGGACGCCGCCGCGATGTCCGCGGCGGCCGGGCTGCTGCTGGGCGAGCACGACTTCGCCGCCTTCTGCCGCCGCCGCGAGGGCGCCACGACGATCCGCACGCTGCTGGCCCTCGACGTCGTCCGCACCGGCCCCCTGATCGAGGTCTATGCGTCGGCGGACGCCTTCTGCCACTCCATGGTCCGCAGCCTGGTGGGCGCGCTCGCCGCCGTCGGCGAGGGGCGCCGTCCGCCCGAGTGGCCGGCCGCCCTCTTCGCCAGCACCGAGCGGTCCAGCGAGGTCCCCGTCGCGCCGGCCGGGGGGCTGACCCTGGTGCGCGTCGACTACCCGGTGGACGAGGAACTGGCCGCCCGGGCGCTGGTCACCCGCGCCCGGCGGGCCTGACGCTCACCCGGGCGCGCTGACCGCCTCGTCGACCGGCGAGGAACCGCCCACCAGTTCCAGGACGGCACCGTCGAGGTCGGCGTCGATCAGGGCGACCAGGACGGCGGCGACGTCGTCGCGGGGGACGCTGCCCGGGTCCACCGACCGGCGGAGCGCCACGAGGCCCGTGCCCGGGTCGTCGGTCAGGGAACCCGGCCGCAGGACCGTCGTCCGCAGGCCGGAGCGGGCGAGGACGTCCTGCTCGGCCGCGAGCTTGGCCTGCAGGTAGACGACGAAGACGTCGTCCATGCCCTCGGGCCGGGCACCGTCGGCGACGGACTCGACCCCCATCGACGAGACGAGGACGTACCGCCGCACCCCTGCGCGTTCGGCCGCGTCGGCCAGCAGGACGGCGGCCGCGCGGTCGACGGTGTCCTTGCGGGCGGCCCCGCTGCCCGGTCCGGCCCCGGCGGCGAAGACGACGGCGTCCGCCCCGCGGACCGCCGTCGCGACCTTGTCGACCGACGCCGATTCGAGGTCGAGGACCACCGGCTCCATCCCGTCCGCCCGCACGTCGGACTCGTGCTCGGGATTGCGGACGATGCCGACGACGGAGTCGCCGCGGGCGGACAGCAGGCGGCCGAGGCGGCGGGCGATCTGCCCGTGGGCGCCGGCGAGGACGATGCGCATGGGCACCGCCCTACCCCGCCCGGACCCTCGGGCACACGGTCACCCGCATCAGCCCGGGAAGTCGATGACGATCCGGCCGGGATCCGTGAGCGCCTGCGCGCTGAACGGCTGCTCGCCCCCGCGCACGCCGATGAGCACCTCCTCGTAGCCGTCGGCCGCGCCGATGGTCCGGATCTCGGCGATCGGCCCGAGGGAGAGCGAGGTCCGCGACGACCCCTGCCCCTCGCCCGGGGCGTCGCTACGGACCCGCAGGCGGAGGAAGGCGTCGCCGGCGATGTCGACCGGCCCGCCGTCCGGGGCGGTCGCGTCCGAGTACGCGAGCGTCCAGTCGGGGACCCCGCTGCTGCTGAGGTTCACGACCAGTTGCGCCGAGGAGCCGTCGCTCCAGGAGGTGGTCCCGGTGACCAGGGACCCGCCAACGGCCTCGGGACCTCCTCCCGGAATGGCCGGGCCCGACGTGCCCCCGGTGTCCGGCGCCGGAGCGCCCGGCTCCTCGTCCGGCGGCGGGGTGGGTGTCGGGGAGCCGGCGAAGGGCGGGCCGGACGGCGTGCCCGGGCTGGCCACGCCGCGCACCTCCTGGGAGCAGGCGGCCAGGAGCAGGACGGCCGACACGGCCGCGGCGGCTCGGCGGGCGCCCATCGGGGCCTCCTCGGGAGGGTCGGCCGGAACGTAACCGCTCAGCCGGGCTCGCGGGGAGCCTGGAACCGCGGGAACAGGCTCGGCGGCGCCTGCGCGGGGGGCGGCGGCGGAGCGGGCTCCGGAGGCCTCGAGGGCGGCGGTGGTGGCAGGTGGCCGTCGGCGATGGCGCGGGCCCGCGCGAGGTCGGCGGGGGTGTCGCAGTCCAGCCACGGGGGCGGCTCGCCCGGCCGGACCTCCGGGTGCCAGCGGGAGAAGGCGATCGGCGCGAGGACCCGGCGCAGCGAGGACGGGCCAGTCGCCGTGTCCGTGGCCGCCCGCAGGGCCGCGGTCCGCCAGGCCCCCAGCAGGTACTGGTCGCGCCGGGAGCCGTCGACCACCAGGACGCCGTCACCGGTCAGGCGCTCCCGCAGGCCGCGCACGACCTCCGCGGTGAGGAAGGGCAGGTCCCCGGCCAGGACGACCACCACGTCGGTCCCGACGTCGGCGAGCCCGGCACGGACCGCGGCCACCGGTCCTCCGCCCGGGGGCTGCTCGCGCACCAGGAGCACGTCGGCCGGGACCGGCTGGGGCGGGCCGACGACGATGCGCCGGTCGGCGTCGGCGGCGGCGTC
>DASQTE010000093.1:0-17288 GCA_035642035.1 Blastococcus sp. | reverse complement strand
CGGGTACGCCGTCATCACCGGCGGCGGGCCGGGGGCGATGGAGGCGGCCAACCGCGGCGCCAGCGAGGCCGGCGGGCTGTCGGTCGGTCTCGGCATCGAGCTGCCGTTCGAGCAGGACCTCAACGAGTGGGTCGACGTCGGGATCGCCTTCCGCTACTTCTTCGTGCGCAAGACGATGTTCGTGAAGTACGCCCAGGCGTTCGTCATCCTGCCCGGCGGCTTCGGCACCCTCGACGAGCTGTTCGAGGCCCTGACCCTCGTCCAGACGCGCAAGGTCACCCGCTTCCCGGTCATCCTCTTCGGCACCGACTACTGGTCGGGGCTGATCGAGTGGATCCGCACGACCCTGGCCGCGACCGGCACGATCAACGCCGCCGACCTCGACCTGATCACCGTCACCGACGACATCGGCGAGGTGATGGCGGCCATCCAGGCCGCCGACGCCGCCCGGCGCGCGGGGAACGGCGGCGGGGGCATGCAGCACGTCCCGGTCGAGCAGGGGCCGCTAGAGGCCTGATGCTCTCGTTCGTCGTCTTCGTCGTCGGCGTGCTCGTCGTCGGCGCGCTGCTCTTCCTCGGCGCCTCGCTGCTGCTCGGCCGGGGGGAGACGCGGCCACCGGCGGAGCAGGACCGCTCGCCGGTCGCCCTGCCCGGCGACCGGCCGGTCACCGGCGACGACGTCCGTGCGCTGCAGCTCTCGGTGAACGTCCGCGGGTACCGGATGACCGAGGTCGACTGGCTGCTCGACCAGTTCGCGGCGGTGCTCGAGGAGCGCGACGAGGAGATCGCGACCCTGCGCGCGCAGCTGCATCCGGTGCCCGCGAGCGCGCCGAAGGACGAGCAGGGACCGGCGACGGACGATGCCGCCGCACCCGCCGACGACGAGGAGCCCCCGCGTGCCTGACCTGGTCGAACGAGTCGACGTCGACGCCCCGCCCGAGCGGGTGTGGGCGCTGCTGACGGACTGGGAGCGGCAGGGCGACTGGATGCTGGCCACCGACGTGCGGACGGTGGACGGGCCGGCGCAGCGGCTGCACGGTCGGCTGGCCGCGCGGACCGGGCTGCCGCTGCCCGGCGGCCGGCGGATCGGCGTCCTCGACACCATGATCATCACCAGGTGGGAGCCGCCCCGGCTGGTCGAGGTGCAGCACACGGGGCGGATCGTGCGGGGGCCGGGCACCTTCGAGGTGCTGCCCCGCGGCGAGCACTCCACCGTCGTCTGCACGGAGACCTGGTACCTGCCCTACGGCTACCTGGGGGTGGCCGGCTGGTTCCTCTCGCGGCCGGCCGTCGTGTGGGGCCTGCGGAAGTCCCTCACCCGCCTCGCCGCCCTCGCCGAAGGGGGCTGAACCACCCCGCAGCACCCGGCGCGGCGTGGGCCAGGATGCAGGGGTGACGACGACGGGGGTGCGCGCGTGAGCCGGCGCGGGTGGGCGCTGTTCCTGGCCATGTCGGTCATCTGGGGCATCCCGTACCTGCTGATCAAGGTCGCCGTCGACGAGGTGTCCCCGGTCGTCGTCGTGTTCGCGCGCTGCGTGATCGGTGCGGCCCTGCTGCTGCCCTGGACCATCGCCAAGGGCCAGCTCCGGCCGGCGCTGCGGCACTGGAAGTGGCTGCTGCTGTTCACCGTGCTGGAGATGACGCTGCCCTGGCTGCTGCTGTCCTACGCGGAGCAGTCGCTCTCCAGCTCGCTGACCGGGCTCCTCGTGGCCGTCGTGCCCTTCGTGGCCGCGCTGGCCGGGCGCCTGGCGGGGGAGGAGGAGCGCTTCACCCCGGTCCGCATCGCCGGCATGTGCCTGGGCGTCGTCGGGATCGTCGCCCTGCTCGGCCTCGACGTCGACGGCGCGCAGCTGCTGCCGATCCTCGCCGTCGGGCTGGTGGTGGTCGGCTACGCGACCGCGCCGCTGATCGTGAGCCGCAAGCTCCCCGAGGTGCCCGGAGTCGCGGCGAGCTCCATCGCGCTGTTCGTCACCGCCGTCGTCTACGCGCCGTTCGCGGTGCCGCGCGCGGACGAGATCGCGGACGCCTCGGGGCAGGCGGTCGCCGCGCTGGTGACCCTGGGCGTCCTCTGCACGGCCGTCGCGCTGGCGCTGTTCTTCGCGCTGATCCGCGAGGTCGGCCCGCAGCGGGCCCTGGTGATCACCTTCGTCAACCCGGCGGTGGCGGTGCTGCTCGGCGTCGCGCTGCTCGACGAGCCGTTCACCCTCGGCATCGCGCTGGGGCTGCCGCTGGTGCTGGCCGGCTGCGTCCTCGCCACCCGGCGCAGCCCCGTCCGCACCCAGGCCTCCGAGCTGTGCGACGTGGACAGCGCCGTCCCCTGACTCAGCCGAGCCGGCGCAGCTCCGGCCAGATCTCCGACCAGGGGACCCGGCGGTCGGTCCCGATGAGGACCGGCGTGCCCTGCTCGTCGTTGTCCAGCCCCACCCCGTTGTCGACCCGGCCGGCCTCCTCGACGGTCCCGAACCAGCGCGCCAGCCGGTCCCGGTCGATGCCCACCGCGACGACGGCGTCGGCGTCCTCCGACGGCGGCCCCCACGTCCAGTACGAGTTGTGGCCGCTGTAGGCGGGCCCGAGGTCGGGCGCGAACCGGTCGACCGCACCGGCCTGCCCGTAGTTGCGGGTCAGGACGACGGCACGGTCGCCGGCCCCGTCGTGCGCCGCCCGCACCAGGGCGACCAGCTGCGGCCACCCGACCGTCTCGCCCGCGTCGTAGTTGACGTCCACGACCGGCGTGCCGGCCAGCCGCTCGACCGGGACGACGGGCAGGCCCAGCGTGCCGTCGACCAGGAGGCTGAGCCCGAGGGCGGCGATGACCAGGCCCGCGCGCACCCGGCGGGCGCCCCGCCGCGTCCAGGTGACGACCGGGTCCGCCCCGGCCGCCAGGAGCACCGGGTAGAGGCCGGCGAGGTAGTACGGCTTGCCACCGGTCACGAGGAAGAGCACCGCGACGACGACGTACGCGACGGCGAAGGACCGCCACGTGCGGAGGCCGGGATCGCGGGCCAGCCGCCACCAGCCGGCCACCCAGACGGGCACGAGCAGCGGGCTGACCAGGACCAGCTGGAACGGCACGAACAGGTACCAGGGCTCGCTCGTCCCCGAGCTCCCGCCGGCGATCGCCTGCACCAGCTCCATCTGGGGCCAGCCGTTCGCCGCCTGCCAGACGAGGTTGGGCGCCCAGACCGCGAGCGCGAGCAGGCCGCCCAGCCATGGCCACGGCGAGCGGAGGGCGGGACGCGGCCCGACGGCGAGGACCCCGAGGACGACGGCGGCGAGGAGGAACACCGGCTGCACCTTGTTCTGCAGCGCGACGCCGGCCACGGCGCCCGTGACCAGCCAGACCGGCCCCCCGTCGCGCAGCGCCCGCACCAGCAGCCAGGAGAGCGCAGTCCACGCCAGGAGGTCGACGGTGGTGGTGGTGAGCAGGTGGCTCGCGATCAGCAGGACCGAGGAGACGGCCATCGACGCCGCGGCGAGCAGCTGCGCCGTCCGGCCGCCACCGAGCTCCCGGGCGATCAGCCCGGTGACCAGGACGAGCAGGCCGGCGGCGAGCGCCGAGGGCAGCCGCAGCCCCACGAGGGAGCCGGGGAACAGCTCGTCCATCGCCCGGGCGAGCAGCGGGGTCAGCGGTGGCTGGTCGACGTAGCCGAACGCGAGCTCCCGGCCGGCCCGCAGGAAGTAGAGCTCATCCCGGGAGTAGCCGTAGCGCCCGGCGAAGGCGAGCAGCAGGAGGGCCACGGCGATGCCGACCGCGCCCAGGGGCGCCCACGCGACCGGAGGCCGGGCTACCCGGTCCACCGCGGTCTCGGATCGGGTCACGGCGGGACGGTAGCGGGCCGCGGGGCCCGGAACGTCGGACCCGCCGGTTAGCGTCGCCGCCGTGGAAGCCGAGCGGTCCCGCTGCGCCTGGGCGAACAGCGCCCCCGAGTACGTCGTCTACCACGACGAGGAGTGGGGGACGCCGCTCCACGGGGACGACGCACTGTTCGAGCGGCTCTGCCTGGAGGCCTTCCAGTCCGGCCTGTCGTGGATCACCATCCTGCGCAAGCGGCCTGCCTTCCGGTCGGCGTTCGCCGGCTTCTCGATCGACGCCGTCGCCGAGTTCACTCCGGACGACGAGGCGCGGCTCCTCGCCGATGCCGGCATCGTCCGGAACCGGGCGAAGGTCACCGCCGCCGTGCGGAACGCCCGGGCGGCGCAGCAGCTGCCGGAGGGGCTGTCGGCGCTCCTGTGGTCGTTCGCGCCGGCCGGTGACCGCACCCGGCCGGCCACGCTCGCCGACGTGCCGGCGACCAGCCCGGAGTCGGTCGCGATGGCCAAGGAGCTCAAGCGGCGGGGGTTCGTCTTCGTCGGCCCGACGACCGCCTACGCGCTGATGCAGGCCACCGGGATGGTCGACGACCACGTCGCCGACTGCTTCCGTGCGAGCGCGGCCGGGTGACCCGCGGGGGGCTGATGTTGGACGGATGCCGCTCATACGGGATCATTGCGGGTAGAGCGCACAGCAGCGACGGACGCCCACCCTCTCCGCCCCGGCGGAAGTGATGGGCCGAAGAAGGAGGCACGCATGGCGGCCATGAAGCCGCGCACAGGTGAAGGTCCCCTCGAGGTCACCAAGGAGGGGCGCGGCCTGGTCATGCGCGTACCGCTCGAGGGGGGCGGTCGCCTGGTCGTCGAGCTGTCACCCGACGAGGCGGCGGCGCTGTCGGAGGCACTGAAGGGCGCGACCAGCTGAACACCGCCGCGAGCCTGCCTCCGGGCAGCCCCGCGAACGACACGGCCCCGGCCGTCGGCACCTCGCCGGCGACCGGGGCCGCGCCGTTGCCGCGGGTCGAGATCCAGTCCGACGTCCCTGCCCTCGGCCCCGACGACGTCCTCGCCGTCCCGGTCGGCGCCGGTGGTGCCCTGCCGTCCTGGCTCGGCGCGTCGGCGTCCGCCCCGCCGGTCAGCCCGGAGTTGCTCACCGGCGCCCTCGCCGACACCGGCAACAAGGGGCGGGCGGGGACCGTCACGAACGTCCCGGTCGCCGGGCGGCGGCCGCGCAGCGTCGTCGCCGTCGGCGTGGGCGACGCCACGCTCCCCGACCTGCGCAGCTACGTCGCCACCGCCGTGCGCCGGGCGCAGACCCTGGCCGAGCACGGGGCGCGGCGGCTGGTCCTGCCGGTCGACACCACCGTCGCCCCGGCCGGTGCGGTCGAGGTGCGGGCCGCGGTCGAGGCCGCGCTGCTGGCGGGCTACCGGTTCCGCGAGCTGTCCACGCCGCACCCGCCCCGGCTGGCCACGGTCACCGTGGTCGCCGCCGACGCGGGCGACCCCGCCGTCGTGTCGGCGGTCGAGGCCGGGCAGGCCACCGCGGAGGCGGTGGCCTGGGCCCGCGACCTGACCAACACCCCCAGCAACGTGAAGAACCCGGCCTGGCTGGCCGAGCAGGCGGTGGACCGTCTCGCGGCCCGGCCGCACGTCACGGTCACCGTCCTGGGCCCCGACGAGCTGCGGGCCGGCGGGTTCGGCGGCGTGCTGGCCGTGGGCGGCGGTTCGGCGTCGCCGCCCCGCGTGGTGGTGGCCGCCTACCGGCACCCGGACGCCGGCGCCGGGCACCCGGTGCTGGTCGGCAAGGGGATCACGTTCGACACCGGCGGCATCTCGATCAAGCCCAACGCCGGCATGCGCGAGATGAAGACCGACATGGCCGGCGGCGCGACCGTCCTCGCGGTGATCGACGCCGTCGCGGGGCTGGGGCTCCCCGTCGCGGTGACGGCGGTGGTCCCCGCGGCCGAGAACGCCGTCTCCGGGTCGTCCTACCGCCCGGCCGACGTCGTCCGGCACGTGGGCGGGCGGACGACCGAGGTGCTCAACACCGACGCCGAGGGCCGGATGGTGCTCGCCGACGGCCTCGCCTACGCCCGGCTGGAGCTCGACGCGACCGTGCTGGTCGACGTCGCGACCCTCACCGGGGCGATGAAGGTCGCGCTCGGCGCCCGCACGGCCGGGCTGTTCGCCACCACCGACGGCCTGGCCGACGCCTTGCGCGCGGCGGGCGTGCAGGCCGGGGAGCCGTCCTGGCGCATGCCGCTGCTGGAAGAGCACCGCGACCTCCTCGACAGCGCCGTGGCCGACGCCAACAACGCACCGGGCAACCCGGGTGGGACGACCGCCGCGCTGTTCCTGCAGCCGTTCGCCGGCGACCTGCCGTGGGCGCACTTCGACATCGCCGGCCCTGCGCGGGCCGGGTCCGACGACGCCGAGGTGGTCAAGGGCGGCACCGGCTTCGGCGTCCGCACCCTGCTGCACTGGCTGGAGGCCGGGGCGCCGGTCGAGCAGGTGGAGACGGTCCTCGACTGATCCGTGGTGGCGGCCGACCGGCCGCCACCACGGCTACTCCCCGGTCGTGCCGTCGATCGCCTCGCGGAGCAGGTCGGCGTGCCCGGCGTGCCGCGCGGTCTCCTCGATCATGTGCAGCAGCACCCAGCGCAGGTCCCAGCGGTTCCCCGTCCGGGACGACGTGCCGACCGAGAGGTGGTCCAGGCTCGCGGCCGCCGCCACCACCGCCCGGCTGCGGGCGCAGGCGTCGGCGTAGCGGGCCCGTAGCTCCTCGGGGGCGAGGTCGGTCGCGGTCCGGAACTCGAAGTCGGGATCGGCGTCCCAGTCCACGCCGGCCCACAGCTGGTGGTCCGGGTGCCCGGCGAAGCGCACCGGGAACCAGGAGTCCTCGACCAGCGCCAGGTGGTTGAGCAGCCCGGCCAGGGTCAGGGACGACGACGGGAGGGTGCGGGCCAGTTGCTCGTCGGTCAGCCCCTCGGTCTTGAGCAGCACCGTCTCGCGCTGGAAGTCGAGGAATGCGGTCAGCAGGTCGCGTTCGGAGCCGGAGTCCGGCGGGTCGGTGCGCACCGCGACAGAGTCGCACCGCGGTCCCCGGCACCGCGCGCACGGCCCTGGTGCCGGCCGCCCGTCGTCGCGAGAGTGACGGTCCGGCGGAGAGGAGGCCGGCATGTCGCGGTTCATCGAGGTGCCCGCGCTCTGGAAGGTCCTGCGGACGGGCGACCTGCGTGCCCGCCTGCGGGCGACCCGCGACGGCATCGCCGCGATCCGGCTGCACGTGGCCGGCGCCGCACTCGCCACGGGGGTGCTGGACGCCCTCGCCGCCGGCAGCGCCTCGACGGCCGAGCTGGCGCGCGAGACCGGCGCGACCGACGCGCGGCTGCTCGACACGTTCCTGCGGGTGGTGGCCGCGGGCGGGCTGGTCCGCGGCGGCGGGGACGAGGGACCGTGGCGACTCACCACCCGGGGGCGGGCGGTGATCGACGACCCGCTGGTGCGGGCGTCCTACGAGGGCTTCCCCGGCTTGCACACCGCCCTCTACCGCGACCTGGGGCCGCTGCTCGCCGGTGGACCGCGGCGCAGGGACATCGCCCAGAGCGGTGAGCTGATCGCGCGGCTCTCGGGCGGGTTCGAGCCCCTCGTCCTCGGCGCGCTGACCCGCGCCGTCACCGAGCGCGATCCGCGGCGGGTGCTCGACGTGGGATGCGGAGCAGCGCTCGAGCTCGCGACCATGCTGGCAGCCGCGCCACAGGCCGAGGGGGTCGGTGTCGACGTCGACGCGGGAGCCGTCGAGCTGGCCGGCCGGACGCTGGCCTCGCGGGGCCTCACCGACCGCGCCCGGGTGCTGCACCTCGACGTCCGGGAGGCCGCCGCGGACCCCTCGCTGGCCGAGCCGTTCGACTTCGCGCTGCTCGCGAACGTCCTCTACTACCTGCCGATGCCCGAGCGGGTGGCGTTCCTCCGGACGATCGCGGGGCTGCTCGCCCCCGGAGGGGTGCTGTTCGTCGTAACGACGGTGGCGGCACCGCAGTTCTTCAGCCGGCACTTCGACCTGCTGCTGCAGGCGCAGGAGGGGCAGATGGAGCTGTCGGACGCGGACACGCTGGCCGAGCAGCTGCGGCAGGCCGGGTTCGCGCCCGGACCGGCGAAACCGGTCGCCGCCGGCACCCCCGTGGTCACCCTGGCCGCCGAGCGGGTCGGCTGAGGCGGTCTCAGGCGGGGCCGACGAGGCCCGCGACGATCTCGGCCGACAGGGCCACGAGCGGGAGGCCGCCGCCGGGGTGGGCGGAGCCCCCGACCAGGAACAGCCCCGGCACCGGCGAGGCGTTGGCCGGGCGCAGGAAGGCGGCGCGGGTCCCGTTGCTCGACGAGCCGTAGATGGAGCCGCCGACGCTGCCGGTGTCGCGGGCGAGGTCGGCGGGTGTCCGGACCTGGCACCAGCGCAGCCGGTCGCGGACGTCGAGCCCGCGCCGCGCCAGGACGGCGAGCAGGTCCGCGGCGTACCGGTCGGCCAGCCCGGGCTCGTCCCAGTCCACCCCGCGGCCGGGATCGTGCCGGGGCGCGTTCACGAGGACGAACCACGACTCGCTGTCCTCGTCGGGACGCAGCGCCGGGTCGTCGGGGGCGCTGACGTAGACGGTCGGGTCGGCCACCGGGCGGGGGGCGGAGCGGTTGCCGCCGTCGCTGAACACGGCGTCGAACTCCGCGTCGTAGTCGGCGGGGAACAGCACGGTGTGGTGCGCGAGCCCGGGGGTCCGGCCGCGCAGCGCCAGCAGGAGCACGACGCCCGACAGGGACGGTGTGGCCCGCGCCAGGTCGCGCCGGGCGGCGCGGGCGCGCCCCCCGGCCGGGAGGAGGTCGCCGTAGAGCGCGGCCGCGTCCACGCCCGACACCACGACGTCCGCCGGCACCCGCGACCCGTCGGCGAGCTCGACGCCTGCCGCCCGGCCGGCGTCGACGAGCACCCGGCGCACCGGGCTCCCGGTGCGGATGACCGCTCCCCGGGCCGTGGCCCGCTCCGCGACGGCGAGTGCGAGCCGGTGCAGGCCGCCACGGACGTACCAGGAACCGAACTCCTGCTCGACGTAGGGGACGGTGGCCAGGACGGCGGGGGCCCGCCTCGGATCGGAACCCGAGTAGGTCGCGTACCGGTCGAGCAGCATCCGCAGGCGGGGGTCGGACAGCTGCCGGGTGCCGAGGCCGCGCAGCGTCTCCCACGGCGCGATCGTGGCGACGTCCGCCGGCCTGCGGGCGAGCCGGGCCAGCGTCGCCGCGCCCTGCAGCGGACGGCGGAGGAACGGCTCCTCGCTGATCCGCCACATCGCCGCGGCCCGCTCCATGAGCGCCGTCCACTCGGTCCCCGCGGCCGGGCCGAGCGCGTCCGCGAGTGCCCCCGGGATCGCCGACGGCGAGCCGGGCAGGGTCAGCCGGGTGCCGTCGGCGAACCGGTACGCGACGGCCGGGTCGAGGCGGACGAGGTCGACGGCGTCGTCCAGGGAGCCGCCGGTCGCGGCGAAGAGGTCCCGGTAGACCTGGGGCAGGGTCACCAGGCTCGGGCCGGTGTCGAAGACGTGGCCGTCGCGCTCGTACCGGCCGAGCTTCCCGCCCACCCGGCCGGACTGCTCGAGCACGGTCACGGCGTGGCCGCCCGCCGCCAGCCGTGCGGCGGCCGCGAGGCCGCCCAGGCCCGCGCCGACGACCGCCACCCGAGCCACCCGGCCACGGTAACCGCCGCGGGTCGGCCGAACGGGTGAAGATCGTTTGCGGAGGGACGCGATGGGGGTAGCGGCCGGTCAGGTGAAGCAGCCCGCCGCACCGACGCAGGAGGTGTCGTGGTGCACGTTCGCCCCTGGCCCGCGGCGGCGGTCCTGGCCGCCGGGGCGGTTCTGCTCACCGGGTGCTCGAGCGCTTCCCAGCCCGAGGTGGAGCAGGTCGCCAGTGCGTTCGAGGACCCGTCCGGCGATCCCGGCGAGCGGTGCGACCTGCTCGCCCCCGCGACGTGGGCCGCGTTCGAGCAGGACGAGTCCGCGCCGTGCACGGACGCGATCGAGGACCTGCCGCTCGGCGGCGGCGGCGTCGAGTCGGTCCAGATCTGGGGCGGTGACGCACAGGTCACGTTCTCCGGCGACACCGTCTTCCTGACCGAGACCAGCGCCGGGTGGCGCATCACCGCTGCGGCCTGCGCCCCGCGGGCCGAGGCGCCCTACGACTGCGAGGTGGACGGGCCATGAGCGGCGTGCGGATCGTCTTCTTCGCCTACCTGTTCGTGGTGCTCCTCGGCATCGTCTACGTGTCGGCCTTGGGGCTGATGGGCCGATGAGCGTCGAGGAGGAGCAGTACGGGTTCCTGCGGGCGAACGCGCTGACGCTGGCCTTCGGCGGCCTCTTCGTGGCCACGCTCGTGGGTCAGGCGATCTCCGGTACCGCGGACTTCAACGCCCAGCAGGTCGTCAACGGTCTCGAGCCGGTGTCGCTCCTCGAGTACGTCACGTCGTCGTCCTTCGGCGTGGACGTGATGGAGAACTGGCAGTCGGAGTACCTGCAGTTCTTCCTCTACATCTTCGCCACGGTCTGGCTGGTCCAGCGCGGCTCGTCGGAGTCGAAGGAGCTGGGGCAGGAGGGGACCGAGACCGACGAGGAGCAGAAGATCGGGCGGCACGCGGACGACGACTCGCCCGGGTGGGCGCGCACCGGTGGGTGGCGGACAGCGGTCTTCTCCCGCTCGCTCGGGATGCTGATGGGCGCGCTGTTCCTCCTCACGTGGGCGGCGTCGTCGGTGGCCGGCTGGGCCGCCTTCAACAGCGAACAGCTGGGGGAGCGCCAGGACCCGGTCAGCTGGCTCGGCTACCTGGGGGAGGCGGACTTCTGGAACCGTTCCTTCCAGAACTGGCAGTCGGAGATGCTCGCGGTGGGGTCGATGGCGGTCTTCTCGATCTACCTCCGGCAGCGGGGGTCTCCGGAGTCCAAGCTGGTCGGCGCGGGGCACCACGACACCGGTCAGACCGGCTGACGAGGGCTCAGGAGGGGACGGTCAGGGCCAGGACGGCGAGGTCGTCGGCCTCGTGGCGCGAACCGGACAGCTGCTCCTCCACGGCCGCCGCGACGGCCGCGACGACGCTCTCCGCGTCGGCCTCCGGGAGCCGGGACAGCACGTCGGCCAGGCCGTCCTCGCCGAACTGGACGCCGGCGTCGTCGCGCGCCTCGGTGACCCCGTCGGTGTAGAGGACCAGCGCCGCCCCGGGCGGCAGCGCGACCGACGCCGTGCCGAACCGCACGTCGGCGTCGACCCCCAGCGGCCTGCCCGGGGCGCCCACCTCGGTCACGGAGCCGTCGGCCGAGCGCAGCAGCGGCAGGGGGTGGCCGGCCACGCTCACCCGCACCCGGTGCCCCTCGGCGGTCGGCTCGAGGACGAGGCAGCAGGCCGTGACGAAGCGCAGCGGACCACCGCCCTGCTCGTGCAGCAGGGCGGTGTTGACCGCGCACAGCACCTCGCCCGGGTTGCCGGCCGCGGCGGCCGCCCGCGCGGTGTGCCGGGTCAACGCCGTGACGGCGGCCGCCTCCGCGCCGGTGCCGCAGACGTCGGCGATGAGCACCATCCATCGGCCGTCCGGCAGCGGCATGACGTCGTAGGTGTCCCCGCCGACGAGCGCCGACCCGCCGCCGGGCCGGTAGTGGGCGGCCACCTGGACACCAGGGATGGACGGCATGTGCGAGGGCAGCAGGCTCCGCTGGAGGGTGTCGGCGAGATGGCGCACCTCCGACTCGGCCTGCAGCCGGGCCAGGAACTGGCCGATCTGCCGCCCGGCGTGCGCCAGCACGTCGAGCAGTTCCAGCGGCACGACCCGCTGCTCCCGGCTGAACAGCTCGCAGACGGCGAGCAGCGTGTCGCCCCGCATCACGGGGAACGCGACGCCGGTCCGCACGACGTCCGCGCGGGCGGCGTCGGGGCGCAGGAACCGCGGGTCGGACCACAGGTCCTCCATGCACACGGGCGCACGCTGGAGCCAGGCGAGACCGGGCAGACCGTCGCCCCGCGCGAAGGTCCGGGTCGAGGCGTCCGCCGCGAGCGCGGGGACCGAGGCGCCGGGCGCCTCCCAGGTGCCGGTGTGGACCAGGCGGGCGCCGTCGCCCTCGGGCTGCCACAGCGTCGCGGCGTCCCAGTCGAGCTCGGCGCACAGCGTGGGGAGGAGCTGCTCGAACGCCACGTCGGAGTCCGCCGCCTCGGTCAGTGCCGCGGTGACCCGCAGCGTCGCGGTGAGGTAGCGGCTGACCGCCAGCTGCCGTTCGAGCAGGACGGTGGTGCTCGCGTCGCGGAGGACCGCCACCACGGCGGCGTCGCCGTCGGGACGCGCCCCCGGGACCGGGTCGAGCCGCGCCAGCGTGAGGTCGATCGCGACCTCGTGCCCGTCGGCGTGCAGTGCGGGGACCTGGGTGGTGGCGCCCAGCAGCTCCCCGGTCCCGGTGCGCCGGAACCGGGCGAAGCCGGTCGCGTGGGCGCTCCGGAAGCGCTCCGGCATGAGCACCGTCAGCGAGCGACCCACCAGGTCGGCCGGGGCGTGGCCGAGGAGCCCGGCGACCGCGGGGTTGACGTACTCGACCCGGCCGTCGGCATCGGCCACGACGACGGTGTCCGGGAGCGCCTCGAGCAGCGCTCGGGCGGGCAGGCCGGCGTTCAGCACGGTGCCGTTCTCCCCCCGGTGACGGACAGCACTCGGGACAGGGTCGCACACGGGGTGAGCACGGAGACACTGACTGTCGACAGATCGCCATGTCGACACGTCGGTTCAGAAGGCGTACCGGACCTCCAGCCAGGGCGCGTGCGCGGCGATCAGCGACTCCAGCCGCGCGACGCCGGCGCGCTTGACGTCGTTGCGGTAGCGGACGTTGTCCTGCCCGTTGCCGCTGCGCTTGGGCTGCTGGAGGTCCGGGCGCCAGAGCAGTTCCTCGGCCTGCGGGTGCCAGCCCAGGTTGACCTCGTGCAGGTCGCGGTTGTGGGTGAGCAGGATGACCTCCGCGGCGGCCTGCCGCTTGGCCACGGGCGACAGCTCGTCGTCCAGCTGCTGGAGCAGCGTCGTCCAGTCCTGCTCCCACCCGCCTCGCAGGACGACGGGGGAGAGGTTCAGGTGCACTTCGTAGCCGGCGGCGACGAAGTCGTCGACGGCGGCGATGCGCTCGCCGACCCGGCTGGTGCGGATGTCGAGCACCCGGGCGTCGCGGTCGGGCATCACCGAGAACCGGATGCGCGTGCGGCCGGCAGGGTCGAGGTCCAGCAGCTGCCGGTTGACGTACTTGGTGGCGAACGAGGCCTTCGCGGTGGGCAGCTGCCGGAAGGTGGCGACCAGGTCGGCCACGTTGTCGCTGACCATGGCGTCGACGGAGCAGTCGCTGTTCTCGCCGATGTCGTAGACCCAGCTCACCGGGTCGCACTGGTCGGGCGCCGGCTTTCCACCCTGGCGGGCCACGTGGCGGCGCAGGTAGCCGGTGATCTGCTCGATGTTGGTGAACACGGTGATGGGGTTGGCGTAGCCCTTGCGCCGCGGCACGTAGCAGTAGGCGCAGGCCATGGCGCACCCGTTGGCCGTGGACGGCGCGATGAAGTTGGCCGAGCGCTCGTTCGGGCGCGCCGACAGCGACTTCTTCACGCCCAGCACCAGGGTCTCGGTCTTCACCCGCACCCAGCGGTCGACGTTGCCGGCGTTCCCGTGCAGCTCCGGGATCTGCCAGTGGGAGGGGACCTCGACGACCTCGGCGTCCGGGAAGCGGGCCAGCACCTGCCGCCCCCGCGCGGAGGCGACGGCGGCCGGCTCGGCGTAGATGTGCCGGACGCGCAGCATGCGGTCGTCGACGGGCACCTCGTCCGCCGGATCCGGGTCGTCGAAGAGGGTGAGCGCGTCGCCGGCCGTCACGCCCGTTCCAGCGTGCGGGACGGGGCCGGCATTCCGGTCCGCCCGCGCGTCGGACCTGCGGGTTCCGTGCGGTGCGACACTGCGCCCGTGGCGGACTCGGGCGGCATCGACCTCAACG
Organism: Blastococcus sp.; assembly: GCA_035642035.1. Taxonomy (GTDB): domain Bacteria; phylum Actinomycetota; class Actinomycetes; order Mycobacteriales; family Geodermatophilaceae; genus Blastococcus_B. The sequence continues at coordinate 3,448 of DASQTE010000093.1, read as the reverse complement.
CCGACCTCGGCGAGGGCTTCGGGGTGTGGCGCCTCGGGGACGGCGACGCGCTCCTCGGTGTCGTCTCCAGCGCGAACGTCGCCTGCGGCTTCCACGCCGGCGACCCGCTGACGATGCGGCGGGTCTGCGGCCGGGCGGCGGCGGCCGGCGTGGCGGTCGGGGCGCAGGTCTCCTACCGCGACCTCGCGGGGTTCGGCCGGCGGTTCATCGACGTCGAGCCCGCCGAGCTGGCGGCGGACGTCCTGTACCAGCTGGCGGCGCTCGACGGCATCGCCCGGGCAGCGGGCACCCGGGTCTCCTACGTGAAGCCGCACGGTTCCCTCTACAACGCGGCGGTGACCCACGAGGGCCAGGCGCAGGCCGTCGTCGACGCGGTCCTGGCCTTCGACCGCCGGCTGCCGGTCCTGGGTCTACCGGGGTCGGCGCTGCTGAGGTCGGCCGAGGCGGCCGGCATGCGGCCGGTGGCGGAGGGCTTCGCCGACCGCGGCTACACCCCGGACGGCCGGCTCGTGCCGCGGCGCGAGCTCGGCGCCCTGGTCGAGGACCCGGCCGCGGTCGCCGAGCGCGCCGTGCGCATGGCGACCGACGGCGTGGTCGTCGCGTCCGACGGGACGGCGCTGCTCATGCCGGTCGAGTCGGTCTGCGTGCACGGCGACACCCCGGGTGCGGCCGATCTCGCCCGCGCGGTGCGGACGGCGCTGACCGCGGCGGGGGTCGACGTGCGCCCGTTCGTCGCCTGAGCGCTCAGGTCTCCCGCGGCAGCAGGTCGACCGCGCGCATCCTCCCGGCGAGCAGGTCGGCCGCGACCTCCTCGGTCGTCCGGCCGCCGCCGAAGGCCGCCGCGCGCAGGAGGTCAAGCGCCGCCGGTGCGTCTACCTCGAGCTCGATACCGAGCGTGCCCATCGCCTCCCAGACCGCGGCACGGCGCCGGGGCGCCGGCCCGTGCAACCACTCCGGCCCGTCGGCGGGCGACCACGACGACCAGACGGACGCGTCGCTCAGCGCGGAGCTCACCAGCGCACCCACCGCCATCGCCTCGAAGACGTCGAGCCCGGGGACGTCGTCGGAGACCCGGAAGTAGAGGTCGATCGCGCCGGCGCCGGCCAGCGCGGGCTGCAGCGGCAGCGCCACCACCGCGCGGTAGGAGGTGGCGCCGAGCAGCAGCTCGGTGAAGACCGGCCACCGCCGCCGCAGCTCGTCCTCGACGGCGAACACGGGCTGCCGCGTCTCCTGCGCGTCCGTGCACGGTCCGGCCCCGACGGTGAACTGGAGCCGTTCGGCCGTCGCCGCCTCCTCCGAGCTCGCCCCGAGGGGCACCCGCTGCTGGGCGGTGTCGACGAGGGAGAGCCCCGCGCCGTCGACCTGCAGAGTCCGGGCGCACGCCCGTGCCAGCCGCACGGGCAGCAGCTCGGGACCGCGCAGCTCCGGGGTGTCCGCGTCGTCGAGCGCCGCCTCGAACCGGCCGGCGATGGTCACGCCCCATCGTCCGCCCGGGGGGCCGGCGACACACCCGGGGGCTCGTCAGGCCCGTAGCGCCTCGATGACGGCCGCCACGTTCGACCGGCCCTTGCCGTAGTCGACGACCGTCGTGCCGATGACCGGCCGGCTGGAGACGACGGCCACGGGTGCGGAGGGATCGCCGGTGAGCTGCACCGAGACCTCCTCGCCGAAGCTCTTCCACGACCACGTCGTCCGTGCGCGGTACCGGCCCGCGGGTGCGTCGGCCTCGCGGATCTCCGCCGGAAGACCACGGAGGGCGGCGACGATCAGGTCGTGCAGGTCGGGACCGTTGCGCACGGGCACCTTCACCTCCTGCCGCGGACCGTGCGGCGCATCCTGCGGAGCCCGATCGGCCACTGCGTCGATCGAGCCCAGCACCAGGGCCATCAGGCCGCCGAAGAACAGTCCGGCGCCGACCCCGACCGCGAGCCCGGCAGTGACGGAGGACGACACGAACCCGGCGGCCAGCCCCGAGAGCGCGCCGAAAGGGACGCCCGTGGCGACGAAGAGGTGGGAGACGGTCCGCAGCGAACGCACCGGCGCATCCTCGCCTCGCCGGCGTCGGCTGTCATGGCAGGCCGCCCCTGGTCGACCGGACGGGGGCGGTACGGGCCGGGGTCACGGCCGCGGGCGGTCGAGGGGAATGCTCACAGGAGCAGCTGGTCCTCACGGCCGGTCCGCCACTCGACCAGCACGATGCTCGCGTCGTCCTGCAACCGGCCGGCCTGGTGCTCGAGCACGCTGTGCATCAGCCGGCGCAGCGTCTCCGGGGGCGGGTCACCGGCGGCCTCCGCGCGGATCACGAAGTCGGCGAGTCGCTCCTCGCCGAAGAACTCGCCCTGGGGCGAACGGGCCTCGACGATGCCGTCGGTGTACAGCAGGACCCGGTCGCCGGGCTGGAGCTGCCGCCGGCACTCCGCGGGGGGCCCGCCCTGCAGACCCAGTGGCCGCATCGGACGGCACTCGTGCGGAGGCAGCAGCTTGCTGTCACGGACGACGAGGAGGGCCGGATGGCCCGCGTTGATCCACGTCAGGACACCATTCCCCAGGTCGAGGCGGGCGATGACCGCGGTCGCGAACTGGCCGGCGGAGAACTGCTCGGCGATGACCCCGTCCATGAGGGCGGAGATCTCGGAGAGGGGGAGTTCCCGCCGCCGGCCGGCGCGGTAGGCGCCCACCGCGGCCGTGGCCAGCAGTGCTGCGTTCAGTCCGTGGCCGACGGCGTCGAGCACCATGAGGTCGGCCGTGCCCTCGTTGACGGCGTAGTCGAAGGTGTCGCCGCCGATGTCGTAGGACGGCTCGAGCGCGCCGGAGACGACGATCCGTTCGGATCCGAAGGTCAGCGGCGGGAGCAGCCCCCACTGGATCTCCGCCGCGATGCTCATCGGTCGGCTGCGGCGGAGCTTGGCGAACACGTCGGAGTACGCGTCACGGGTGACGGCCAGCTCGGCGACGAGGGACGCGAAGTGCCGTGCCGCCTGCTCCATCGCGTCGCTCACGTCGCCGGGATAGAGCAGCTCGACCACCCCGGTCCGCTCGGCCCCGTCGAGCAGCGGCACCCACAGGCGGACGCCGGCACCCCCGCGGACCGGCGAGCGCGTGGGCTCGACGCGGCGGAAGGCCAGCCCACCCACCGAGCCGTCGACGGTGAGGTCCTCCCGTAGGGGCGTGCCTTCGTCCTGGACGGCGACGAGGCGGTGCTGCTCGTAGTCGGAGAGGTACACAGCCGCTTCGAGCGCGCCCAGCATCCGGGCGTGCTCGTGCACCACGCTGCCGAAGCGGTGGGCGGGCAGGTGGTGCGACGCCTCGAGCAGGGACCGGAGAGGGTCTCGGCCCGAGGGCGACAGCGGGGTCATGGCCGGAAAGCATGTCACCCGGTTCGGGTCCGGTGGTCCGGGGCCGGACCGGGACGACGAGCTGCCCAGCGAGGGACTGGTCCCCGGGGCGG
>DASQTE010000092.1:0-10540 GCA_035642035.1 Blastococcus sp. | reverse complement strand
CAGTACACGCACTTCTGCTACTCCGACGCGGTGCCGCTGTTCGGCGGCTACGGCCTGGGCGAGGGGGCGCTGCCGTACCTGGACGCCCGGGTCGAGTACCCGGTGCTGACCGGTGGCCTCATGGCGCTCGGTGCGGCCGGCGCCCGGGTGTACGCCGAGGCGTCCGCGGGGGTCGGCCTGCTGCCCGACGTCCCCACGGTGCAGGCCTTCACGGTGCTCACCTGCCTGCTGCTGTCGGTCTGCGCGCTGCTGCTGGTGCGCGCCGTCCTCGGGCTCACCGGCCGCCGCCCGTGGGACGCCGCGATGATCGGCCTCTCGCCGCTCCTCCTGGTCCACGCATTCACCAACTGGGACCTGCTGGCCGTCGCGCTGGCCACTTTCGGGATGCTCGCGTGGGCCCGCTCCCGGCCGCTCCTCGCCGGCGTGCTCCTCGGCCTCGGCATCGCCGCGAAGTTCTACCCGCTGCTGCTGCTCGGCGTCCTGTTCGTGCTCTGCCTCCGGGCGGGCCGACTGCGGGACTGGGGGACGACGGTCGCCGCGGCGCTGGTGACCTGGTCGGCGGTCAACGTGCCGGTCGCCCTGCTGGCGCCCGACAACTGGGCCTGGTTCTTCGTCTTCAGCCGGCAGCGGCCGGCCAACCCCGAGTCGCTCTGGAACATGCTCCTGCACGCGACCAGCTCCCGGGTCCTCGACGGGCCGCTCGCCGCCGGGGAGTCACCGGTGGTGCTCAACGCGGTGGTGACGGTCCTCCTGCTGGCGCTCGCGGCCGGCGTCGCCTGGCTCGCGCTGGCCGCGCCGGTGCGGCCGCGGGTGGCGCAGCTGGCGTTCCTGCTCGTCGCCGGGTTCCTGCTGCTGAACAAGGTGTGGAGCCCGCAGTTCTCGCTGTGGCTGCTCCCGCTGGCGGTCCTCGCCCGGCCGCGCTGGCGGTCCCTGCTGCTGTGGCAGGTGAGCGAGGTGCTGGTCTGGGCCGTGACGATGCTGCACTACCTGGGCACCGACAACCGCGGCATCGAGGTCGAGTGGTTCTTCTTCGGCGTGCTGCTGCGCGACGTCGCCGTCGTCGTCCTGATGGCCCTGGTGGTGCGCGACGTCCTGCGGCCCGACGGCGACGTCGTCCGGACGAGCTGGCCGGGGGTCGACGACCCCGCCGGCGGCCCGCTCGACCACGCCCGGGACCGGGTGGTCCTGCGCGGCTGGCGGTTGGTCGGGGCGGACTCAGCCGCCGAGCGCCTCCCGGAGGAGGGTGATCTCCTCGGCGTGCGACGCGGCGTCCCCGGGGGTCTCCAGCACGACGGGGCAGTCCGCCGCCCGGGCGACCTCGACCAGTAGCTCGGTCGGGATCTCGCCGTCGGTCAGCGGGGCGTGCCGGTCGCGGCTCGAGCCGTGCGGGTCGCGGCTGTTGTTCAGGTGCACGAGGTCGATCCGGCCGGTGATCGCTCGGATGTCCTCGACCGCGGTGCCGAGGTCCCAGCCCGCCGCCCAGGCGTGACACGTGTCGAGCACGAAGCCGGCGCCGTGGTCGCCGATCGCCTCCCACAGCCGGGCGATCGCGTCGATGTCGCGGGCCATGGCGTTGCCGCCGCCCGCGGTGTTCTCGATCAGCAGCGGCAGCGGGAAGCCGCCGTCCTTCTCCTGGTAGGCGAAGGTCTTGCGCCAGTTGTCGACGCCCACGGCCGGGTCGTCGGCGGCCAGCACGTGGCCGCCGTGCACCACCAGGCCGTACGCGCCGACCTCCGCGGCCGCCGTCGCGTGCGCGGCGAGGAGCTTTCTGCCGGGGACGCGGATCCGGTTGTTCGTCGTCGCCACGTTCAGCATGTACGGCGCGTGCACCACGACCACGACGTCGGAGGCCAGCAGGTCGGCCTGGTCGGGCCGCGGCTTGGGGTTCTTGTAGCTCTGCGGGTCGGTGAGGAAGACCTGGACGCCGTCGGCGTCCATCTCCGCCGCCCGGGCGAGCGGTCCGCCGTCGTCGAGTTCGTTCTCCTCGGTCAGGCCAGGGCCCACGTGTACGCCGATCGGGTGTCTCGCCACGCTCGCCGACCCTAGTTCGTCCGTGGGATCAGGTTTAGCCGTAACTCCCGTCACACATCATCGTTGGGCACGTGACGGGGGTTACCCGCCGGTAGGCGAGTGAGAGTCCCCTGCGCACCAGTGGAGGTTAGGCAGACGATGGCAACCGGTCGGATCCGTCGAACGGCGCAGCGGGGGATCGCCGCTGCCGTCCTCGGCTGGCTAGGTGTGGCCGCGTTGTCGGTCCTGGTGGCGCCGAGCGCCGCCGCCGCCCCCACGGCGACGATCGAGATCAGGAACCTCACGCCACCGGTGGCGAGCGTGGACGCCGGCGGCAGCGTGACGTTCGTGAACAAGATCCCCGCGCAGGACAAGGGCGGGATCAACCTCGGCATCGTCAGCGTCTCCGCGACGGTCTTCACCGACGTCTCGGTCACCTTCCTCGGTCAGGAGCGGAAGCTCGCCACCGACCAGAGCGCCGCGTGGACGTTCTCCGCACCGACGACCGCCGGGACGATCACCTACACGTACCGCGTCGTCCCGCAGGCCGCCCTGCCCCTGGGGGTGAGCCTCCAGCAAGTGGTCGACCAGACCCTCGCGTCGCTGCCGCCGCTGCCGGCGCCCCTCCCCTACGTCGTCCAGACCATCGCGCCGAATGTGCCGAACCTGCCGAGCGTCAACCTGCCGCAGCTGCCGCAGGTCGACGTGCCGCTGCCCTCGGTCCAGGTCCCCACGCCGGGTGCGCCGGGGACGCCGGGCGTCCCGGGTGCCCCGGTGCCCACCGGACCGGGTCCGGTCACCCCGACCCCCAGCCAGATCCCGCCGACCCCGGGTGACGTCTACGCCTACGACACCGGCCTGGGCGCACCGCGCATGGCGCCGTCGGACATCGTCGCCGCGTCCGCCTTCGACCCGTCGCGCTACTTCGTGCCGGGCCGGAGCCTCGGCGGCGCCGACCGGGCCGGGTCCGGTGGATCCGGCGGCTCCGGTGGTGCGGCCGGCAGCTACGACGGCGCCTCCGTGCCGGTGTTCGGCCAGCTCGCCGGGCTGGACGGCGCCTCCGTGGAGGAGGGCGACCCCGTCGCCGAGGCGGCCTCCGGGTCCTCGTCGGCGCAGACGCTCCCCGCTGCGGCCCTCGCCGCCGTCGTCGCCCTCGCCGCGGTGACCGCGGCGCTGATCCGCACCCACCAGGCGGCGCGCGCCAGCCGCTGAGGTTCGGCCCCTGTCCAGGGGCCCGCCCCGAGCGTGCGAGGGGTGGGGAGGACGGGGGGTCCTTCGTCTGTGGACGCGTGGAGAGCACCGCCGCGGACGCTGGTAGCCTTGCCCTGCGCGCTCTCGGCACCTGCCGGGGCGCGCAACGCATGCACGACCCTCCTGCTGCAGATGTCCTGCAGCCGCCGAGTCCAGAGGAGGTGGGGTTCTCCGTGCGTAATTACGAACTGATGGTCATCCTCGACCCCGAGCTCGAGGAGCGCACCATCGCTCCCTCGCTCGACCGGTTCCTGACCGTCGTCACCAAGGCCGGTGGCACCGTCAAGACCGAGATCTGGGGCCGTCGTCGACTGGCCTACGAGATCAAGAAGCAGGTCGAGGGCATCTACGCGATCGTCACGATCGAGTCCGAGCCGGCCGCCGTCGCCGAGCTGGACCGCCAGCTGAACCTCAACGAGTCGGTGCTGCGCACGAAGCTGATGCGCCCCGAGGTCCACTGACCATGGCCGGCGAAACCGTCATCACCGTCATCGGCAACCTGACCGCCGATCCGGAGCTGCGCTTCACGCCGTCGGGCGCTGCCGTCGCCAACTTCACCGTCGCGTCGACGCCGCGCACCTTCGACCGCCAGTCGCAGGAGTGGAAGGACGGCGAGGCGCTGTTCCTCCGCTGCAACGTCTGGCGTCAGGCGGCGGAGAACGTCGCCGAGTCGCTGACCCGCGGCTCGCGGGTGATCGTGAGCGGCCGGCTCAAGCAGCGTTCCTTCGACACGAAGGAAGGCGAGAAGCGCACCGTCATCGAACTCGAGGTCGACGAGATCGGCCCGTCCCTGCGCTACGCCACCGCCAAGGTCACCCGCGCCTCGCGCGGTGAGGGTGGCGGCGGCTTCGGTGGCGGCGGCGGAGGCGGTTTCTCCGGGGGCGGTGGCGGCGGTGGCGGCGGGGCGAGCGACCCCTGGTCGACGCCCGCTGGACCGTCCGACGAACCGCCCTTCTAAGTCTTTCCCCGAACGAACTCGTACCTGGAGAACCCAGTGCCCAAGCCCCCCATCCGCAAGGTCAAGAAGAAGGTCTGCCAGTTCTGCAAGGACAAGGCGACCTACATCGACTACAAGGACACGACGCTGCTGCGGAAGTTCATCTCCGACCGCGGCAAGATCCGTGCCCGCCGCGTCAGCGGCAACTGCAGCCAGCACCAGCGTGACGTCGCCGTGGCCGTGAAGAACAGCCGCGAGATGGCACTGCTGCCCTACACCTCGACGGCGCGCTGATCATGAGCACTCTGAAGCTGATCCTCACGCAGGAGGTCACCGGCCTCGGTTCCTCCGGCGACACCGTCGAGGTCAAGGGCGGGTACGGCCGCAACTACCTGCTGCCCCGTGGGCTGGCCATCGTGGCCACCCGCGGCGCGGAGAAGCAGGTCGAGTCCCTCCGCCGGGCGCGTGCCACCCGCGAGGTGCGCTCGCAGGAGGAGGCGACCGCCGTGGCCGGGCAGCTGTCCGGTCTGACGGTCCGCGTCCCGGCTCGTGCCGGTGAGGGTGGCCGCCTGTTCGGCCGCGTCACCACCGCCGACGTCGCCGCCGCGGTCACCGCGGCCGGCGGCCCGGAGCTCGACCGTCGCCGGATCGAGCTGCCGAGCAGCATCAAGACCACGGGCGAGCACACCGTCACCGTGCGGGTGCACCCCGAGGTCAGCACCCAGCTGGCGATCGAGGTCGTCCCCAGCTGAACCAGCTGGACAGCACCGCCCGGAAGGGGCGTCGGACTCCGGTCCGGCGCCCCTTCCGGCGTCTCAGCAGGCGTCCGCCGACCGCGGTCTCCGCCGGTGCCCTCCCGGTCCCCGCGGGATGTTCCGTCGCCCACGGCCCGCTGAGCGTGCCGACCCGCTCGGGCCTCCGCCGACCCCACCGTTCGGGCTCCTGTGACACGTGGTGCGCGCCGCGAGAAATACTTTCCGACTTTCTCCCGTCCACAGCCGGTGGGCAGCGTCCGCGCAGGTGACGGGCGGGAGGACGGGAGGTGACCATCCCGTGTCCCCCGCCGTCTCCACATGTCGACAGGCGTGAATCCACCGACTTGTCCACAAGTTGTGCAGATCGACGTGCACACGGGTGTTGGACGGGCCCCCCTCCGCCTTCCTAACGTCCTCCCCAGCTGCCGCCGGGCACGAACTGTCAGTGCCCGGCGGTAGCAAAGCACCGAACACATGTTCGGTCCGGTTGCGCCCGCCGAACTCCGGCTTCCCCTCGGAGTGGTGGTGCGGGCGCGCCTTGCACGAGATGGAGGAACCAGCGTGGCGGTGGCCGACGAACTCAGCCGGCCCTCAGCGACGGCGCCGGCCTACGACCGGCAGCCGCCGCAGGACATCCCCGCGGAGCAGTCGGTGCTCGGCGGCATGCTGCTCAGCAAGGACGCGATCGCCGACGTCGTCGAGGCCCTCCAGGGCCCCGACTTCTACCGGCCGGCGCACCAGATCATCTTCGACTGCATCCTCGACCTGTACGGCCGCGGCGAGCCCGCGGACGCGATCACCGTCGCCGCGGAGCTCAACCGCACCGACCAGCTGTCGAAGATGGGCGGCGCGGTCTACCTGCACACCCTCATCGCCTCGACGCCGACGGCGGCGAACGCGGGCTACTACGCCGCGATCGTCGCCGAGCAGGCCGTCCTGCGGCGGCTGGTGGAGGCCGGCACCCGCGTCGTCCAGCTGGGCTACGGCGCCGCCGGCGGCAAGGGCGACGTCGACGACATCGTCGACCGCGCCCAGCAGGAGATCTACGACGTCACCGAGAAGCGGATGAGCGAGGACTACTCGCGCCTCGAGGACATCCTGCAGCCCACCATGGACGAGCTGGACGCGATCGCGTCCCGCGGCGGCGTCAGCCGCGGCGTCCCCACCGGGATCCGCGACCTCGACGAGCTGACCAACGGCCTGCAGGCGGGCCAGATGGTGGTCATCGCCGCCCGGCCCGGTGTGGGCAAGGCGCTCGCTCTGGACACTCCGATCGCCACGTCCACCGGCTGGACGACGATGGGTGAGATCGTCGTCGGTGACCAGGTGATCGGCTCGGACGGCCGTCCTACGACCGTCGTCGCCGCGACCGACGTGATGACGGATCGGCCCTGCTACGAGGTGCACTTCTCCGACGGCTCGGTCATCGTGGCCGACGCGCAACACCAGTGGCTGACCGAGACTCGGGCCAGTCGCAAGTCGGCGCGGGCCGCGGCGACGGGCTTGAACCGCTACCGCAACCAGCGCACATTCGCCGAGGTGCGGACCACCGAGGAGATTGCCCGAACCGTCCGGTGTGCGACCAAGGACGCCCGGCTCAACCACTCCGTGACGAATGCTGCTCCGCTGGACCTGTCACCGGCCGATCTCCCCGTACCGCCTTACGCCCTGGGTGTCTGGCTCGGCGACGGCACCTCCGCGGCCGCACAGTTCACCAGCGCGGATCCGGAGATCGCGGTCTACATCGAGAGCGAAGGTCTGGTCGCCCAGCCCACAGGCGGCGATCGTCGGTACACGCTGCAGCTCCCTCCGCGAGTGTGGACCGAGGACCGCACCTCTCCCATGTGCGGCGAGACGTTCCTGCCCAGGACGTCGCAGGTGCAGACCTGCGGGAAGACCTGCGGTGGCGCGCTGCGGGCATCTGGGGGAGTGGGGCACCAAGCCTTCTGTCCCGACTGCGGGGGCCCGTCCTCCGGCTTGGCGCAGTGCCAGGCCTGCCGCGACGACCACGGCACCGTGCAGGCGCTACTCCGCGGTCTCGGTGTGCTGAACGACAAGCACATCCCCGCGCGCTACCTCCGGGGTTCCATCGCCCAGCGCCGGGCTCTGCTCGCCGGCCTGCTCGACACCGACGGCACGGTGGCGCCGAGTGGAGTTGTCCAGTTCGGCGTCACCAACCGCCGGCTCGCCGAGGACGCCCGCGAGCTCGTGGCCAGCCTGGGCTACCGCGTCCGCATGAGCACGAAGCGGGTGCGCGGGCGGACCGAGGATTCCTCGACCTGCTACACGCTGACCTTCAGCACCGACGACGAGGTCTTCAAGCTGGAGCGGAAGAAGCTGCTGCACAAGGAGCGGGGTGCTCGCAGCTTCACCGCGCGTGGGTCACGGTTCATCACGGACGTCCGGCCGATCGCCAGCGTGCCTGTGCGCTGCATCCAGGTCGACGCGGACGACCACCTGTTCCTGGCCGGCCGTAGCTTCATCCCGACGCACAACTCGACCCTCGGGCTGGACATCGCGCGCTCGGCGTCGGTCAAGCACCACCTGCCGGCGGCCATCTTCTCGCTGGAGATGAGCAAGCACGAGATCACCATGCGTCTGCTGTCGGCGGAGGCGAAGGTGCCGCTGCACCACATGCGTGCGGGCTCGCTGTCCGACGAGGACTGGTCGAAGCTGGCCCGGCGGATGGGTGAGATCGCCGACGCGCCGCTCTACATCGACGACTCCCCGAACATGACGATGATGGAGATCCGGGCGAAGGCGCGGCGGCTCAAGCAGCGCAACGACCTCAAGCTCGTCGTCATCGACTACCTCCAGCTGATGACGTCCGGCAAGCGGGTCGAGAGCCGCCAGCAGGAGGTCTCGGAGTTCTCCCGTGCGCTGAAGCTCCTGGCCAAGGAGCTCGAGGTGCCGGTGATCGCCATGTCGCAGCTGAACCGTGGCTCGGAGCAGCGTCAGGACAAGAAGCCGATGCTCTCCGACCTCCGTGAGTCCGGCTCGATCGAGCAGGACGCCGACATGGTCATGATGATCCACCGCGAGGACATGTACGAGAAGGAGTCCCCGCGGGCCGGCGAGGCCGACATCATGCTGGTCAAGCACCGCAACGGCCCCACCGCCAACGTCACGGTCGCCTTCCAGGGCCACTACAGCCGCTTCGTGGACATGGCCAACTGATCCCCCGTGGATCGCACCCGAGAGGCCCGGAACCGACCTGGTTCCGGGCCTCTCGCGTTCCCGGCCGGGCGGTGGTCCGCACCCGAAGGTGAGATCCAGGTCACGTTGAGCTAGGAAGGGGGCCCACCGAGTCATTGGAGACCCTGTGCCGCAGCCCCTCTGGCGCCGTACGACCGTCTCGGTCGTCGGCGCGCTGGCCCTGACCCTGTCCGTCTCGACCGTCGCCCCGTCCGCCCTGGCCGCTCCGGCCAAGCCCGAGCCGCTCTCGGTGTTCCCCAGCGACACCCTGACCGTCCGCGACGCCGGCCAGCTCACCGGCCGGAGGGTCGCGCTGCCGACCGAGGGCTGTGGTGCCCCGATCGCCTGCGGCCTGGTCCAGCAGCTCAACCAGCTCGACGGCTTCGACCTCGACCCGCGGATCGCCGTCCGGTTCAGCGGACCGGTGGAGCCTGCAGAGGCCGCCGCGCGCATCACCCTGCAGGAGGCGCACGGCGGATGGCGGACCGGCGTGGACCGCGTCGTGTGGGATCCGTCGACCAACACGCTCTTCGCCCACCCGGCCGAGCAACTGGCCCCGAGCACCACCTACCGGCTCAAAGTGCAGGGCGGCCCGGCCACCAAGGCCCTGCAGGACACGTTCACGACGATGAGCGCCACGGACGGGTTGCTCGACATCCAGCGGCAGATCGACAGCGGTCAGGCGTTCCGCGCGGTGGGCATCAGCCGGCCGGCCCTGCAGGTCCAGGGCGCCTTCCCCGCGGCGGGGACGACGGTCGCGTGGGCGACCGACCGCGGCGTCACCGACCCCGAGCCGTCGCTCACGCCGGTCCCGACGGCCGCCGTCGGCGGCACGATCGTCTTCGGCAACTTCCAGGCCCCGTCCTGGCTGACCCCGGACGTCACCATCCCGCAGACGCCGACCAGGGACGGCGGTCCCCGGCCGGTCGAGGCCGAGCGGCTGCCCTTCGTCGCCGTCCTCCCGCCGGGGACCCCGCCGGCCGGCGGGTGGCCGGTCGCGGTGTTCGGCCACGGCTTCACCAGTTCCACCAACGCCGTGTTCCTCGCCGCGGTCGCCAACGCCCAGAACGGCATCGCCACGATCGGGACGAACGTCGTGGGTCACGGCTTCGGTCCGGACAGCGCCTGGGTCGTCACCAGCGGCTCCGAGACGACGAGGATCCCGGCCTTCGGGCGCGGGATCGACCAGGACCGTGACGGCGACGTCGAGTCCAGCGAGGGTTCGTCGGCCACCGGCGCGGCATCGGCGCAGTCCTCCCGGGACGCGCTGCGGCAGACCGTCGCGGACAACATGACGCTGATCCGCTCGCTCGGCGGCACCGACGTCGACGGGAACGGGACGCCCGACCTGTCCGGCCGGGACGTGACCTACTTCGGTCAGAGCTTCGGCGGCATCTACGGCACCATGCTCACCGGCGTCGACCGGGCGGTGACCCGCTCGGTGCTCAACGTGCCAGGCGGTCCGATCAGCGAGATCGCCCGGCTCTCGCCGTCGTTCCGACCGCTGACCGCGCTCGCCCTCACCGCCGCCGGACTCCACAACGGGTCCGGCGGGGCAGCGCCGGACTTTCGTGAGCAGCTCCCGCTCCGTGGCGAGGGCCCGGTCACGCTGACCGTCCCCGGCGCCTCGGCCATCCAGGAGTACCTGGCCCGGTCCACCTGGCTGTCCCGCCCGGGCAGCCCGGAGACCTTCGCGCCGCTCATCCGGCCGGAGCGGGTGCTGGTGCAGGTGGCCTTCGGTGACCAGACGGTGCCGAACCCGACGTCGTACACGCTGGTCGACGCGGGGAACCTGTGGTCCCGGACGAGCCTCTACCGCAACGACAGGACCGCGAACGCCGCCGTCAACCCGCACTCCTTCTTGCTGGACCTGGCGACCTTCCCGACGGCCGCCCTCCAGGGGCAGGCGCAGGTCGCGGCGTTCCTCGGCCGGGGCGAGGTCGTCGACCCGGACGGGGCCGGCCCCGTGTGGGAGGTGCCGATCAGCGACCCGGCACTGCTGCTGCCGCTGAACTTCCCGCAGCCGGCCCTGCGTCCCTGATCGACCCGGTTCCCCCGCGTTCCACGTGGAACGCGGGGGAACTGTCGGACCCCGGTGCCACGGTGCCGGCATGAAGCTGCTGACCGCCACACACGAACGCCAGGGCGAGCAGGACGGCGACTTCTGCTTCGCCATAGAGGGTGAGCTGGTACTGCTCGGCCCCGTGTGCGCGACCGACGAGGCCGACCCCGACGGCGGCTGCGGCTGCGGGCGCGCCTTCACCGGTATGAGCTCGATGCGCGCCACGACCACCGCTCTCGTCCGCGACCTCGACGTCTCGCTGGACGACGTGCGGCTGGCCGTCGAGGGCTACTACGCCTCCTCGGGTATGAGCGCGGACGCGATCGGTCG
>DASQTE010000091.1:0-17095 GCA_035642035.1 Blastococcus sp. | reverse complement strand
GGCGCCCCCGATTGGTCCGGGCCCGCACCCCGCCGGCTCGAGGTGATCCCGGTGCGCCACGACGGCGTCGTGGTCGCCGTGCTGGCCCGTGACACCAACCTGGCCGTCACCCGGGCGCCGTCGACCCTGGAACTCACGTACCTCGACATCGCCGCCGACCTCTGCCTCATGGTGTCGGCCGGGACGTTCCCGCCGCAGAAGCTGCAGGACGCCGAGATGAGCCCGCGCGTGGGCGACGGCCTGGTCCGCCTCGACGCGTCAGGCCGTGCCACCTACGCCAGCCCCAACGCGCTGTCCGCCTACCGCCGCATCGGCGTCCCCGGCGACGTCGTCGGGGCCGACCTGGTCGAGCTCACCCGGCTCGCGTCGGCCGACCGCGTCGCGGGGGAGGCCGTGGCGGCGAGCATCACCGCCGCCGTCGCCGGCCGGTTCCCCGACCCGATGGACGTCGAGGGGCCTACGGCCACGATGCTCGTCCGGGCGCTGCCGCTGCAGCCGCCGGGCGGCGAGGCGGGCGCCCTCGTCCTCGTCCGCGACGTCACCGACGTGCGCCGCCGGGACCGGGCGCTGCTGACCAAGGACGCCACGATCCGGGAGATCCACCACCGGGTGAAGAACAACCTGCAGACGGTGGCTGCGCTGCTCCGCCTGCAGGCCCGCCGCATGACCGAGCCGGCGGCGCGGGCGGCACTGGAGGAGTCGGTGCGGCGGGTCGCGTCGATCGCCGTCGTCCATGAGACGCTGGCCGGCAGCCGCGAGGACGTGGTGGACGTCGACGATGTCCTGGACCAGGTGCTGCCGATGCTCGGCGACCTGACCTCGGTGGGCCCGGCCGCCCGCACCCGGCGCACCGGTTCGTTCGGCGAGCTCCCGGCGGCGGCCGCGACGCCGCTGGTCCTCGCGGTGACCGAACTGCTCCACAACGCCGCCGAGCACGCCTTCCCCGACGGGGAGCCGGGCAGCATCGAGCTCGTGGCCGAGCGGGACGGCGACGACCTCGTCGTCCGGGTCAGGGACAACGGCCGGGGCCTGCCGGAGGACTTCGACCCGGCCGCGAGCGACGGGCTGGGGCTGCAGATCGTCCGCACGCTGGTGACCAGCGAACTGGGCGGCGGCCTGGCGATGTTCAGCCCGCCCGCCCACGCCCCCGTGGACCAGCCGGGCACCGAGGCCGTCCTCACCCTGCCGGGAGCAGGGATGCCGCGGCGCTGACGCACCGAGGCCGGCCCGGGAGAACCCGGACCGGCCTCGAAGCGGTCTCTTGCCGGTCGTGCGGGCGCCGTGGGGGAGTGACCCCCAGGTGCCGGTGGTGCTCCGGCTCAGGCGGTGTGCACCCGGGTGCGAGCCTGACGGCGCTTGAGCGCGCGTCGCTCGTCCTCGGACAGCCCACCCCAGACGCCGGAGTCCTGGCCGGAGCGCAGGGCCCAGTCCAGGCACGACTGCACCACGGGGCAGCGGCGGCACACGGCCTTGGCCTGCTCGATCTGCACGACTGCCGGGCCGGTCGTCCCGATGGGGAAGAACAGCTCCGGATCCTCGTCCCGGCAGAGCGCGCGGTGGCGCCAGTCCATGGCGGTGTACTCCTCGGTGTCGTCTACGGTTGTTCCAGTCGCCGGCCTCGGACCGCGGGTCAGGGCCGACACCGGTTGCCCAGCGCTTTGGCTCAGCGACTGACTTGCTTTGTTACCGGCAAGTTGCGTTTCTGCACGCGATGTTTTCACGCGACGGACGCCTGTCAAGCGGATCGAGGTCGTCGTGCGACCCCTCGTGAGCAACCTCACCACGCACCTGGTAGGCCCGCCACTCGACCGAACCACACGCCGGTGCGGAGCGTTGACAACGCTGTCCGGACGTGCGTGAGAGCGGCTCCCGGCGGGTGGCCGAGCGTCCTAGGCCACGACCCGGAGCGCGGCGGGCACGTGCCGCAGGCGCAACCCCGTCGCCGTCCCCAGATGGTCGCCGTCGACCTGCCAGCCCTGCGGGCGCGACGCCGTCAGCGAGAGCTCCTCGAGGTCGTGCCTGCGGTGCACGCCGCGACCGCGGGCGTCGGGCTCGCGGGCCAGGGTCTGGCGCAGGGTGTGCAGCATCCGCAGCGGACCCGTGCGGCCCATGGCGAAGACGTCGAGGCCGGCGTCGAAGGAGGCCTCCGGTGACGGGTTCACCGGGCGGGCGCCCAGGTACGTCCAGGGGCTGACGTTGGAGACCAGGCAGAGGAACAGCCCGTCCAGGTCGGGCTCGCCCGGCAGGTGCAGCGTCATGGCCGGGCGGCGGCGCTCGCGGCCGAGCAGGAAGGCGTTGGTCGCCTCCTTGACGTAGAGGGCGCCCGTCGAGCGGCTGCCGGCCGCACGGCGTGCCTCGACGCGGGCGATCACCTCGGCGTCGAAGCCCAGGCCGGCGGCGAAGACGAACCAGCGCGGCGTCGTCCACCCGTCGTGGACGGTCGCGTCCACGGCCGCTGCCACCTCGGCGGTGCCCGGCTCGATGTCACGCAAGGGGGCGGTGCTGGTCCCGGTTGCGCTCGCCGTGCCCAGCGACACCAGCCGGGTTCGGCCGGCGCGCAGCGAGGCCAGGATCTCGGCCGTCGCCTCGACCGGGTCCCGCGAGCGCCCGAGGGCCCGCGAGTAGACGTTGGTGGAGCCGCCGGGGACGACGGCGAGCATCGGCAGGCGGGGGGAGGGGCCGTCGGCGAGCAGCCCGTTGACCACCTCGTTGACCGTGCCGTCGCCGCCCACGGAGACGACGAGGTCCATGCCCTCGGCGGCCGCCTGCTCGCCGAGCTCGCGGGCGTGCCCCCGGTGGGAGGTCTCGACGACGTCGAGCTTCAGCTCACTGGCGAGGGCGCCGACCAGGACGTCGCGCATCTTGGCGCTCGTGCTGGTCGCCGCGGGATTGACCACCACGAGCGCACGCATGGCATCAGGCTAACCAGGCAGAACGTCGATCCGCGGGAGGACGGACGCCACGCCGGACGGCGGAGCGACCGCCCGGCCCGCGTAATCTCGCGGGCGTGGACGAGCCGACCGAACCGCGCCGCCGGGTCCTGGACCGGCTGTTCGGGGCGGCCGCCGCCCCGACGGCCCCCCGCCCGGAGCGCCCGCGCACCGAGGCGCCCGGTGCCCTCCTGTGGGCGGCCGTCGTCGTCGGCGTCCAGGCGGCGGCCGTGGGCGTCGGCGCGGTCGCCTGGTCGTGGCTCACCCTGACCAGCACTCCGGAGAGCTACGCGCGGGCGATCGCCGAGGTGGTCATCCTCGCGCTCGTCGCGGTGGGGCTCGGGGCGGCGGCGCGCGGCCTGGCGCGGGTGGCGGGATGGGCGCGCGGCCCGGTGATCGCGGCGCAGATCTTCTTCGGGCTGTCGGGGTTCGTCACCGCGTTCGAGGCCGGGCGCCCGCTGATCGGCCTGCCGGTCCTGCTGCTGGTGGCCACCGTGCTCTACCTGCTGGCCACCCCCGAGGCCCGGCTGGCCTACCTGGACCGCGACGCCCGCTGACCTCGCGTCAGATCAGGTCGATGACGTCCGCGATCGAGTCGAGGATCCGGCTCGGCCGGAACGGGAAGCGGGCGACGTCGCTCGCCGCCGTGGAGCCCGACAGCACGAGGACCGTCTCCAGCCCGGCCTCGATGCCGGCGACGACGTCGGTGTCCATGCGGTCGCCGACCATGATCGTCGACTCCGAGTGGGCCTCGATCCGGTTCATCGCGCTGCGGAACATCATCGGGTTCGGCTTGCCGACGAAGTACGGCTCGGCGCCGGTGGCGCGGGTGATCATCGCGGCGACCGAGCCGGTGGCGGGCAGCGGCCCCTCCGGCGACGGGCCGGTGACGTCCGGGTTGGTGGCGATGAAGCGTGCGCCCCGGCCGACCAGGCGGATCGCCCGGGTGATGGCCTCGAAAGAGTAGGTACGGGTCTCGCCGAGGACGACGTAGTCCGGGTCGGTGTCGGTCATGACGTAGCCGACCTCGTGCAGCGCCGTCGTCAGGCCGGCCTCGCCGATGACGTACGCGGAGCCGCCGGGCAGCTGCGTGGTCAGGAAGTCCGCCGTCGCCAGCGCCGAGGTCCAGATCGCCTGCTCCGGGACGTGCAGGCCCGTGCGGGCCAGCCGCGCGGCCAGGTCGCGGGGCGTGAAGATCGAGTTGTTGGTGAGCACCAGGAAGCGGCGCTGCTTCTCGACGAGCCGTTCGAGGAACTCCGCGGCACCGGGCAGCGCCTTCTCCTCGTGCACGAGCACGCCGTCCATGTCGGTCAGCCAGCACTCTGGCTGCACGCGCTCGGTGGTCATGCGGTCCTCCGGTCTGCGGCGAAGTCGGTCAGTGCGTCGTCGGTGAGCCGGAAGACGGTCCACTCGTCCAGGGGGAGGGCGCCGGCCGCCTTGTAGAACTCGATCGACGGGGTGTTCCAGTCCAGCACCGACCACTCGAGCCGGGAGTAGCCGCGCTCGACGCAGACCGCCGCCAGGGTGCGCAGCAGCTCCTTGCCGAGCCCGCTGCCGCGGTGGCCGGGGGAGACGTAGAGGTCCTCCAGGTAGATGCCGTGGGTGCCGCGCCAGGTGGAGAAGTTGAGGAACCACAGCGCGATGCCCACGACCTCGCCGTCGTGCTCGGCGACGTGGCCGAACAGCGCGGGGGAGTCGCCGAAGAGGCACCTCGTGAGCTGCTCCTCGGTGAGGCGGACCTCGTGCAGCGCCCGCTCGTACTCGGCGAGCTCGCGGACCAGCCCCACGACCGCGGGGACGTCGTCCGGGCGGATCGACCGCACGGTCATGACAGGACCTCCTTGAGCCTCGCCGGCAGCAGCCTGCCCAGCGGCGAGACGATCGGCAGCAGCAGCGGCGCCAGAAGGTAGCCGTACGCGAGCACGACGCCGGTGACGGTCGGCACCAGCGCGAAGCCCACGACGAGCAGGACCGCCAGCGCGATGATCGCGTACGGGCGACCGCTCTTCGGGCTGACCAGCGACCGGAACGACCGGAAGCGGATGTTGCTGACCATCAGCAGGGCCGGCACGACGACCACCAGGAGCACCCAGAGGCGGTCGCGGCCCTCCAGGTGGTCACCGAAGGCGAACACCGACGCCAGGACGACGCCCGCGGCGCCCGGGCTGGGCAGGCCGGTGAAGTACCGCTTGTCGGCGGTGGGGTCGACGGTCGTGTTGAACCGGGCCAGCCGGATGGCCGCGCAGGCCAGCCAGACGAAGCAGGCCACCCAGCCCAGCGGGTCCCACTCGTCGCGGCCCTGGGAGAACAGGGTGAAGGCGAGCAGCGCCGGCGCCAGGCCGAACGAGACGAGGTCGGCGAGCGAGTCGAACTGCAGCCCGAAGGGGGTGACCGCCCCGACCAGCCGGGCGACCGCGCCGTCGGTGATGTCGAAGACGATCGACAGCCCGATGAGGACGGCGGCCAGGTCGTACTGCCCCCGGATGGACACCAGGATCGCCAGGAACCCGCAGAACATGTTGGCGAGGGTGAAGAGGCTGGGCAGCGTGGCCAGCGCCCGGCGGCGGGTGCCTCGGACCGAACCCCGGACGAACTCGACCGTGGTCGTGCGGCGCGTCGGTGGCATGCGGGCGCCTCAGCCCGCGGCGGGCCAGCGCGCGATGACGGTCTCGCCGCCCCGCACCCGCTGCCCCTTCGTCACTGTCACGGTGCACTCCGGCGGCACGAACACGTCCATCCGGGAGCCGAACTTCATGAGGCCCATCCGCTCGCCGGTCGCGAGGCGCTGGCCCGGCCCGGTGCGCGTGACGATCCGGCGCGCCAGGACGCCGACGATCTGCCGGAACACGACGGTGCGGTCGCCCTCACGGAGCCACAGCTCGCTGCGCTCGTTCCGGTGCGCGGACTCCTTGCGGTAGGCGGCCAGGAAGCTGCCCTGCCGGTAGGAGCTCTCCACGACCTCGCCGCGGTAGGGCGAGCGGTTGACGTGCACGTCGACGACGGAGAGGAAGACGCTGACCTGCTGCCAGTCGCCGTCGGGCGCGACGCCGTCCTGCGGCGCGCCCGCGACCATGACCACGCCGTCCGCGGGGGAGAGCACGTCGTCCGGATCCGGTGGGACTGCGTCGCAGCGCCGGTCGGGATCCCGGAAGAAGAGGGCCATGTAGGCCGCGAGCACCAGGAACGGGAGGGTCGCCCAGCGCCGCCCGGCAGCCGCCAGTGCCGCCACGGGCAGGAGGGGTCCGGTGATGAAAGGCCACCCGGCCCGGTCGATGCGCATGGTGGCCAAACGGTACCGGCCCGCGTGCGGGAGGTCCGACGGGCGGATCAGCGCGCGGCGGAGGCGCGCGCGGGATCGGCGCCGAACTCGGTGACCCGGTCGCGTCGCGGGCCGCCGTACCAGTCGAGGCAGACCATCGTGGCGTCGTCCTTGAGGTCACCGGCGGTCGCCTTCAGGACCGCCGCGCCCAGTTCGTGCACGACCTCGCGCGGGTGCAGGCCGGCGCTCTCGGCCAGGGCCGCGGCGACGTCGAGGGACGCGGCGTTGCGCTCGAGCATCCCGTCCGTGAGGAACACGAGCCGATCGCCCGGTTCCAGCGGAAATGCCTGCACCTGGTACGACTTGCCCGGCACGACGCCGAACGGCGGCTCGATCGTCAGGTCGACCTCCTCCACCCGGCCGTCGCGCAGGCGCAGAGGCATGTTGTGGCCCGCGTTGACGATCACCGCCGTCCCCGTCCGCAGGTCCACCTGCAGCAGCTGTCCGGTGACGAACTGGCCCGCGGCGGCGTTCTCGGCGAGCGCGTCGTTGGCGTACCGGGCCTGGTCGGCCAGGCCCAGGCCCTTGCGGCGCCCGTTGCGCAGCGCACCGACCAGCAGGGTGGCCACGAGTGCCGCGTCCACCTGGTGGCCGACCGCGTCGGTGATCGAGATGTGCAGCGTGTCGCGGTCCAGCGAGTAGTCGAAGGTGTCCCCGCCCACCGTGGCAGCCGGTTCCAGCCAGCCGGCGAGGGTGAACTGCCCGGCCTCGCAGGTGTAGGAGGCGGGCAGCAGCCGGCGCTGGATCTCGGCGGCCAGTGCGAAGGGCACCGAGCGCTGGCCCCACTCGAAGACGTCGGTGTGCCGGCGGGCGGCGATGACCACGTAGGCCAGGGCGTGGGCAGCGCTGCTGATGTCGGTGATCTCGTCCGCGGAGGGGTAGCGCGGGAGGTCGAGCTCGAGCAGCCCGATCGCGTCGCCGCGGTCGGTCACGGGCACCACCATCCGGGCGCCGTCGTCGATCGGCGCGACGTCGGCCTGCTGGGTGCGCAGCACGCGCTCGTAGAGGGTGCCCGGGAGCGGCACGGTCTCGGCCTGCTCGCTGCCCTGGCGGCGCGACCCCTCGACGAGGGCGGCCGAGGTCAGGCGCACGACGGCGCGGCCGCTGAAGTCGGTGACGAGCATCGTCACCGCCCGGGCGTCGACCATGCGGCCGAGCTCGGCGGCCACCACCTCGACCGCGTCGATCGGGGCCGCGGCCTCGACCTGCTTGAGCAGTGCGCCGACGTCGATCACGAAGTCCTCCGACTCGCGCATTGGCAGACCCTAGGCGCATGCGCGGCTCGCCGGGGCAGGGGAGAGGTGTGGGCACAGCACGACGCTGCCGGGCCGCCCGTGGGCGACCCGGCAGCGGGCCTCGTCCCGAGGCTCGCCCCGAGCGTGCGAGGGGTGAGGAGGACGGGGTGTTTCGTCAGGCGGCGGCCTTGGTCTCCCAGAAGATCTTGTCGATCTCGGCGATGTAGTCGAGCAGCTTCTGGCCCTCGGCCGGGTCCATGCTGCCCTTGCCACCGGCCGCGCCGGCCTGCTTGGTGGCCTTGTTGAACAGCTCGTGCAGCTGCGGGTACTTCTCGAAGTGCGGAGGCTTGAAGTAGTCGGTCCACAGCACCCACAGGTGGTGCTTGACCAGGTCCGACCGCTGCTCCTTGATCAGGATGGCGCGGGTGCGGAAGACCGGGTCCTCGTTGCCCTGGTACTTCTCCTGGATGGCCTTGACCGACTCCGCCTCGATGCGGGCCTGTGCCGGGTCGTACACGCCGCAGGGGAGGTCGCAGTGAGCCGTGGCCTCCACGGCGGAGAACATGCGGGTGAGACGCATGGATGTGCCTCCGGATGTCGTGGGGTTGTGTCGTCTGCGACCCTACTCGCGGTGATCCACGGCGACAGTGCGGGAGACGACGCCCACCTGCCCGTTCCCGGTCTGGACGGCGCCGTGGTGATGGCCCGGGTCACCGGCCCGTCGATGTCGCCCACCGTGCGGCACGGCGACCGGCTGCTGGTCCGCCGCGTCCGGTCGGCAGCCGCCGTGCGCCCCGGGGACGTCGTCCTGGCCCGCTTTCCCGCGCGACCGGAGCTGCTGGTGGTCAAGCGGGTGCGCCGGGCGGTCCCGGGCGGCCACTGGGTCGAGGGCGACAACCGGTTCGTCGAGGACGACAGCCGGGCGTTCGGCCCCGCCGTCGTCGTGGGCCGGGTCGTGGGCCGGTTGTGGCCGCGGCCGGGGCGGCTGCCTGCCGGCCCGGCCGGCTGAGCGGGAGCCCTGACCGACGAGCGCGGTCCGCCCCACGATTACGCTCGGCCGCCATGGGCGGCACTGACGCTTCCGGGCGCGACGACACCACCGATCGCTTCGCCGACGACCCGGCCTTCGCGGTGCACGAGGGCGGCAAGCTCTCCGTCACGGCGACCCGGCGGATCGACTCGATCGCCGACCTGGCCCTCACCTACACGCCCGGCGTGGCCCGGGTGTCGAGCGCCATCGCCGCCGAGCCCGAGCTCGCCCGCCGCTTCACCTGGGCCCCCCGTGTGGTCGCCGTCGTCTCCGACGGCACCGCGGTCCTCGGCCTCGGCGACATCGGGCCGACGGCGTCCCTCCCGGTCATGGAGGGCAAGGCCTGCCTGTTCAAGGAGTTCGCGGACCTCTCGGCGGTGCCGGTCGTCCTGTCGACGACGGACGTCGACACCATCGTCGAGACGGTCGCGGCGATCGCGCCGTCGTTCGGCGGCATCAATCTCGAGGACATCAGCGCTCCCCGGTGCTTCGAGATCGAGGCCCGGCTCCGGGAGCGTCTCGACATCCCGGTCATGCACGACGACCAGCACGGGACGGCGATCGTCGTCCTGGCCGCGTTGCGCAACGCCGCGAAGGTGGTGGGCCGCGAGCTCGGCGACCTGCGCGTCGTGGTCGCCGGCGCGGGAGCGGCCGGGGTCGCGTGCACGAAGATCCTGCTCGGGGCCGGCGTCGGTGACATCGCGGTGGCCGACTCGCGCGGCATCCTGCACGCGGGCCGGGAGGACCTGACGCCGTCGAAGCAGTGGCTCGTCGAGAACACGAACGAGCGGCAGTTCGCCGGCTCCATGATCGCGGCGCTCGAGGGCGCCGACGTCTACCTCGGGCTGTCCGGCGGCTCGGTCCCCGAGGCCGCGATCGCCTCGATGGCGCCGGGGTGCATCGTGTTCTCCCTCGCCAACCCCACCCCCGAGGTCGATCCCGACATGGCCGCGAGGTACGCCGCCGTCGTGGCCACCGGCCGCAGCGACCTGCCCAACCAGATCAACAACGTGCTCGCCTTTCCCGGCGTCTTCCGCGGCGCCATCGACGCTGGCGCGACCAGCATCACCGAGGAGATGAAGCTCGCGGCGGCGACCGCCATCGCGGACGTCGTCGGCGACGAGGTGCGGGCCGACTACATCGTCCCCAGCCCGCTCGACCGCCGGGTGGCGACGGCCGTCGCGGAGGCCGTGGGCGCCTGCGCCCGGGAGCAGGGCGTCACCCGATAGCGGCCTCCCGGCTGGGCCGGTAGACCAGGTCGAGCACCCCGGCGAGCAGCCGTTCGGCCACCGGCCGGGGGAGCGCGGCGACCAGGGCGTGGACCGGCGCCATCCGCTCCGGGAGCCGGCCACCCCCCACGCCGGCCAGCTCCAGCAGGCCGTCGACCTCGGCCACGGTGAGGGCGGCCGGATCGATGGTGGCGGCGGCCGCGACGAGCTCGGCGTCGGCCACGGGGCGGGGGAGTGCCGCGGCCGACACCGCGGCCTCGGCGAGGTCGGCCAGCAGGGCGTCCACCCGGTCGGCCGTCGCACCGGTCACGGTCAGGTGGAGGGTGGCGGGCAGGTCGCCGCCGTCCTGGGCGAAGGGCGGCTGGGGCTGCAGCAGCCAGCCGCGGGCGGTCATCTCGTCGGCGAGGTTCAGGACGTCGACGCCGCCCGGACCGTCCTGCGCCACCGCCACGAGGGTGGAGACGGGGTCGCCGACGACGCGCAGGCCGCCGATCGCGTCGATCCCCGTGGCGAGCGCGCGGGTCGCGTCGTGCGCCTGCCGGGCCAGCTCGCGGTAGCCGTCGGTCCCCAGCCAGCGGTGCACCGCCCAGGCCGCCGCCATCGCGCCGGCGGGGCGGGTGCCGGCCAGCGTCGGGTTCACCACCGGGTACCCCGGCCAGCCCGCGGTGGCGAACCAGTGCTCCTGCCGCAGCTCCGGGTCGGCGGTCAGGAGGACCGAGACGCCCTTGGGTGCGTAGCCGTACTTGTGCAGGTCGACCGAGAGGGACGTGACGCCGGGGACGGAGAGGTCGAACGGCTCGGGGGCGTCGTCGAGGAAGGGCAGGATCCAGCCGCCGATGCAGGCGTCGACGTGGCAGGGGACCCCGGCGGCCGCGGCGAGGGCGGCGACCTCGCCGACCGGGTCGAGGACGCCGTGCGGGTAGGACGGCGCGCTGACCACCACGAGCGCCGTCCGATCGTCGAGGAGGCCGGCGACGGCCGCCGGGACCACCCGGCAGGTCTCCGGGTCCACCGGGACCTCGATGACCTCGAGGTCGAACAGGTGGGCGGCCTTGCGGAAGGCGGCGTGCGCGGTGACGGGCAGCAACAGGCGCGGCCGGCCCGTCCCGCCTCTGCGCCGCCACCGCTCACGAGCGGCCAGGACCGCGAGGAGGCAGCTCTCCGTGCCGCCGCTGGTCAGCGTGCCGACGGTCGCGGCGTCCCCACCGAGCAGCGCGACCGCCGCGCCCACCAGGTCGTTCTCGATCCGCGCCACGCTCGGGAAGGCGGTCGGGTCGAGGGCGTTCGTCCACTGGAACGCCGCCTGGGCGGCGGCGGAGATGTCCTCGATCTCCGCGCGACCGGAGTCGTAGACGTAGGCCATCGTCGCGCCGCCGTGCGTGGGGAGGTCGCCGGCCTGCAGGGTGCTGAGCTCGGCGAGGACGTCGTCGGGGGTCACGCGCGGATCGTCTCCTCATGGGTGGCGTCGAGCCGGTAGCGGGCCAGGATCGGGAGGCTGGCCAGCACCAGCAGCGCCGGGACGACGCTGAACCCGAGCCGGACGGCGAGGACGGCGGTGCCGGACTGGGCGACCCCCTCGTCGCCGGTCGACGAGACGTACCCGGCGACGGCGAGCAGCAGCCCGAGCAGGCCCGGGCCGACGGCGAGGCCGAGGGTCTCTGCGGCCGTCCACACCCCGGTGAAGACGCCGGCCCGGCGCTCGCCGGACGCCGCCTCGTCGGCGGCGATGACGTCGGGCAGCATCGCCAGCGGGAACATCTGCATGCCCGCGTAGCCGACGCCGACGAGGACGACGAGCGGCACCGCGACCGCCGTCCCGCCCGACGGCACCACCGCGAGCAGCCCTGCGCCGGCGGCGAACAGCGCCGAGGAGGCGAGCAGGCCGGACCGCTTGCCGAGCCGGCGGCTGACCCGCAGCCACAGCGGCATGACCAGGATCGCCGGACCGACGAGCGCCGCGAACAGCAGCGTCCCGGCGGCCTCGTCCCCGAGCACCTGCCGTGAGTAGTACGGGACGCCGGCCAGCATGACGCCGATGCCGAGGGCCTGGACGACGAACCCGACGAGCAGCACGCGGAACGGCCGGGACCCCCACGCCAGGCGGAGGGTGGCCCCGAGGCGCCCCTCGCTGCGCACCCGGGTGAGCGTGGGGGCCCGCCGGGTGCCGACGACCGCCCCGAGCATGCCGAGCGCCAGCAGGACGGCGACGAAGACGGCCATGGCCAGGTAGCCGCCGCGGCCGTCGCCGAATGCGTCGACGACAGCCGGTGCGCCGGCGCCGGCCAGCAGGATGCCCAGCGCCAGGGCGGCGACCCGCCAGGACATGAGGGTCGCCCGCTCGCCCGGGTCGTCGGTGATCTCGGCGGGCTGGGCGACGTAGGGGACTTGGAAGCAGCCGTAGGCGGTCGCGGCCAGGAGGAAGGTCACGGTCACCCACGCCGCCGCCAGACCCGGGGGAGTGCTGGGCCCGGCGAAGATCAGCACGAAGAGCGGCGGCAGGGCGAGGCCGCCGGCCAGCATCCACGGGCGGCGAGGCCCCCAGCGGCTCTCCGTGCGGTCGGAACGGCTGCCGATCCACGGGTTGAGCAGGACGTCCCACGCCTTGGGCGCGAACACCACCAGGCCGGCGATGCCGGCGGCCACGCCCAGCACGTCGGTGAGGTAGAAGAGCAGCAGCAGGCCGGGCACCGTGCCGAAGGCCGCCGTCCCGATCGAGCCGAGGGCGTAGCCGACGTGCGTGCCCCGGGTCAGCCGGGGGGCGGGCGAGACGGCGGTCACAAGATCGGCACCGTACCGGTCAGTCGCCCTTCACGTTCACCAGCTGCCGGAGCGTGTGCCGCACCTCCACCAGGTCGGCGGCGTCGGCCATGACGACGTCGACGTCCTTGTAGGCCGCGGGGATCTCGTCGAGGAATGCGTCGCTGTGCCGCCACTCGATGCCCCGCATCGACTCCTCCAGCTGGGCGCGGGTGAAGGTCTTGCGCGCCCTCGTGCGCGAGAACACCCGGCCGGCGCCGTGCGGTGAGGACTCCAGCGACTCGGGGTTGCCGAGGCCGCGGACGACGTAGCTCGCCGTCCCCATCGAGCCGGGGATGAGCCCGTCCTGCCCTCTCCTCGCCTGGATGGCGCCCTTGCGGGAGATCCAGAGGTCCTCGTCGAAGTGCCGCTCCCGCTGGGTGAAGTTGTGGTGACAATTCATCCGCTCGACCTCCGGCGTCCCGTCGGCCCGCATGTGGGTGGCCAGGCACGCCGCGACCCGGTCCATCATCTCCTCGCGGTTGAGCAGGGCGAAGTGCTGCGCCCAGCGCAGTTCGGCGATGTACCGGTCGAACTCCGGCGTCCCCTCGTCCAGCCAGGCGAGGTCGCGATCCGGCAGGTCGAGGTCGTCGTCGCGCGCCCGCTGCTGCGCGATCGCGATGTGCTTCTGGGCGATCTTGTTGCCCACCCCGCGACTGCCCGAGTGCAGGAACAACCAGACCCGGTCCTGCTCGTCGCCGGTCACCTCGATGAAGTGGTTCCCGGAGCCGAGGCTGCCCAGCTGCAGCGCCCAGTTGGGTGCCGTCGACGTCACCGAGCGCAGCACCCGCTCGCCGAGCTCGTCGGCCGTCGCCTCGAGCTCGGCGACCCTGCGCTGCGCGGAGGTGGTGAGCTTCTTGTTGTACTTCCCGGCGCTCAGGGGCACCGCCCGCTCGATGTCGCCGCGCAACGGCGCGAGCGACCCGCGGGCACGCACCTCGTCGACCGACCACGGCGTGCGGACGGCGATCATGCCGCAGCCGATGTCGACGCCGACCGCGGCCGGGATGATGGCGCCCCTCGTCGGCAGCACCGAGCCGACGGTCGCGCCCTTGCCCAGGTGCGCGTCGGGCATCAGCGCCACGTGCGGGTGGATGAAGGGCAGGGTGGCCGTGCGCTCGGCCTGTCGGCGGGTCTCGTCGTCGAGGATGCTGGCCCAGTTGAGCAGCTTGTCCGACAGCTTCTCCACCCCCGGAGTCTCCGTCGGGGCCGGGACCCGCGCGAACCGTGTCCGAGCGGTGGCGCGAACAGCGGTGCCGGCCGGATCATCGCCGGGATGGACGCAGACCACCGGCTCGCGACCTACGGAAGCCTGGCGCCCGGCCGGCCCAACCACCACCACGTCGCCGCGCTGCGCGGCCGCTGGTTCGCCGGTGCCGTGCACGGTCGTCTCCTCGAGGCCGGCTGGGGTGCCTCGCTCGGTTATCCCGCGACGGTCCTCGACCCGGCCGGCCCGGCCATCGACGTGCAGGTCCTCGAGTCGGCCGATCTGCCCGAGCACTGGTCCCGCCTGGACGACTTCGAGGGACCGGGCTACGAGCGGGTCAGCACCGTCGTCCGTACGGACGAGGGTGAGGTCGAAGCGTGCCTCTACGTGCTCACCCTGCCGGAACGGGGCTCAGCGCCCTGACGGGGCGAGCCGGCCGACCCCCGGCCCCGACAGCCGGCCGAGCCAGGCCGTGCGGCCGGTGAGCAGCAGGAGCAGCGCCTCGACCGGGCCCTCCACCAGCTCGCCGTCGCCGACCGACCACTCGGTGTCGGTGGCCACCAGGCGCAACCCGCGCAACCGGGCGCGGGCGGGGAACGCCGTCGACAGCGGCCACCCCATCGTCCACACGCGCGTGGCCGCCGCCGTCGCCGCCTCGACCGGCATGGGGCGGCTCCGCCCGAGCGGGACGGCGATGTCCTGGCCGTGCACCAGGACGTCGAGCAGCGGCTCGAGCGGGGTGACCGCCGGCGCGTGACGGCGCGAGCCGACCATCGCCCGGATCTCGGCGCTGAGCCGGGCGGTCGGCGCGGCGGCGTGCCGGACGGCGGTGTCGTGGACCATCCGGTCGAAGCTGCCCCGCGCGCGGCACATCTCCAGCGCGGTCCGCCCCCAGCCGCCGTGGGACAGCGCGAGGTGGGCGGCGACGTCGCGCACGCGCCACCCCTCGCACAGGGAGGGGCGGGACCACTCCTCGGTCGTGAGGTCGTCGAGCAGGTCGGCCAGCGTGGTGCGCTCGACGTCGACGGCCGCCCAGACGGCGTCGGTGGACAGCGTGGCAGCTGCTGGACCGGTCATCGGGTGCTCCGTGGAGGAGGAAACCAGTACGATGCTCGAACCAAAATAGTTCGAGAGCCTGACGAACGTCAAGGGGTCGGAGCCGTGGAGCCTGCGAACGAGCTGAACGTCGGCCTGCTGCTGTTCATCCCGTACCGGGCGATGGAGAACCGCGTCTTCGCCGCGCTCGCCGCCGCCGGGTTCGACGACTTCACCCCGGCGCAGGCGCGCGTCATGCAGCGGATCGGCCCGGACGGCACCCGGCTCACCGAGCTCGCCGAGGCGGCCCAGGTGACCAAG
The DNA here is from genome assembly GCA_035642035.1 of Blastococcus sp. GTDB lineage: Bacteria > Actinomycetota > Actinomycetes > Mycobacteriales > Geodermatophilaceae > Blastococcus_B. The sequence goes on along the minus strand of DASQTE010000091.1, from coordinate 1,993 downwards.
CAGACGGCCAGCTTCCTCGTCGACCAGCTGGAGCGCGCCGGCTACGTCGCGCGGACCCCCGATCCCTCGGACGCTCGGGCCCGCCTGGTGCGGATCGCCGAACGGGGGGCGGCGGCGCAACCGGTCGCGGCGGCCGCGGTCGCGGAGGTCGAGGCCGAGTGGCGGGCACACCTGGGGGAGCGGGACTGGGACAGGATGCGGCGAGCACTGAGCCGGCTGCGCCAGATCACCGACCTGCCGCCGGGTGGCGATCGGCGCAGCTAGCCGAGGCTGAGGAGGCGCTCCACGAGCGGGTCCAAGGCGCCGCGCGCCGCGGTGTTGAGGTAGACGAACACCGCGATGGCGACCATGAACGCGGGCACCAGGACGGCCTTCTCGACGAGGGCCCCGGTGCGTAGGTGGATCGGGGCCAGCCGGCTGCGGCGGACCAGCCAGAAGACCGGGACCGGGACGCCCTCCTTGGTCAGGAAGTCGCCCGCGATGTGCGCGAGCACGCCGACGCCGACGGCGTAGGGCAGCCACGCGGGGTTCGGGCTGTGCCCGAGGAGGTACCAGGCCCCGGCCCACGACAGGACCAGGTTGCCGATGACCGTGTTCTCGGCCCGGCCGGGGATGACGAAGTGCAGCGCACGCAGGGCGAGTCCGATGGCCAGCGCGAGCACCAGCAGGCTGGACCAGTACGCACCGGCGGCGAGATAGGCGAGTCCGCCGAGAACCGCCGGCCCGAGGATCGCGTCGTGGGTGCCCCAGCGGTGGCCGCGGGCCACCGTCCCGACCAGCCCGGAGGGGACGTCGGTGAACGGGCCCCACATGCGCGAGATGGTCGAGCCCCGCTGGTCGAGGTCGGGCAGCATCGCGAAGCCGCCGGCCGCGGAGATCCAGGCGACCTGCGCGACGGTCCCGTGCACGGGTGCCCACGGCAGGGTCGCCGCGCCCGCGGCCAGGCCCGACAGGGCATGCGAGTGTCCGAGCACATCCACAGGGTGACGCCCGGGTTGGGCGCGGTGGGCGAGGCGCGCGGTCGGCACGGCCCAACTTCGCGGAAGTAGGGGTCCGGACGCCGCTCCGGACCCCTACTTCGCCGAAGTCGGGGTGACGTCAGTCGTCGTCGTCGACGTCGTCCGTGCCGCCGCGCGCCAGCCAGGTGGCCAGCCGCTCGACGGGCACCTCGAAGTCGGGGTTCTGGTCGACGAACGCCTGCATCTGGTCGGCCAGCCAGGCGAGGGTCACCTGCTCCTCGCCACGCCGGTCGGCGAGCTCCTCGAGCCCTCGATCGGTGAAGTACATCGCCTCAGTCCGCGAAGGCCTCGGCGACGAGCTGCCGCTGCTCGACCTCGTGCACCTTCGCCGACCCGACCGCGGGGCTGGCCGACGCCCGCCGGCTGACCCGGCGGAACGTGCGGCCCTGCGGCAGGTGCTCGGGGAGGTTGACGGCCATGAATTGCCAGGCGCCCATGTTCATCGGCTCCTCCTGCACCCAAACGACGTCGTTCGCGTTCGGGTACCGCTCCAGCTCGGCCCGGATCTGCTCGGCCGGCAGCGGGTACAGCTGCTCGACCCGCACGATCGCGGTGTCGGCGGTGCCGTCGTTCTCCCGCTGCGCCATCAGGTCGTAGGCGACCTTGCCGCTGCAGAGCAGCACCTTGCGGACGGCGGAGGCGTCCAGCGGCTCGCCGCCGACGCCGGTGTCGGGCAGCACCGGGCGGAAGGTCTGCTCGGTGAAGTCCTCGACCGCGCTGACCGCCGCCTTGGCCCGCAGCAGCGACTTCGGCGTGAAGACCACCAGCGGGCGGTGCACGTCGGAGAGCGCCTGGCGGCGGAGCAGGTGGAAGTAGTTGCCGGGGGTCGAGCAGTTGGCGACGGTCATGTTGTTCTCCGCCGACAGCTGCAGGAACCGCTCGATCCGGCCGCTGGAGTGGTCGGGACCCTGACCCTCGAGGCCGTGCGGCAGCAGCATGACGACGCCGGAGCGCTGGCCCCACTTGGCCTCGCC
>DASQTE010000090.1:0-11658 GCA_035642035.1 Blastococcus sp. | reverse complement strand
GGCGCAGCAGAACCCCGACACCGCCTACCCGTGGATCCCGGACGCGCTGCGCTCGCTGTGGCACGAACACGCCCAGTGGCTGACGTTCCACAACGGGCTGTCGAGCCCGCACCCCTGGGAGTCGGGGCCGTGGTCGTGGCTGGTCGCGGGGCGGCCGATCCTGCTGTGGAACCCGCAGGGCCTCACCGACCCGGCAGGCGACCAGGTGATCCGCTACATCCTCATGGTCGGGACGCCGACGCTCTGGTTCGCCTTCGCCCCGGCGATGCTGTGGCTGCTCTGGCGGATCGTCGCCCGGCGCGACCCGGCGGCGGTGCCGGTAGCGGTGGGGATCGCGGCGGGCTGGCTGACCTGGTTCATCAACCTCGACCGGACCATGTTCATCTTCTACATGGCGCCGGCGCTGCCGTTCTTCGTCCTCGCCGTGGTGCTCGCGCTCCAGGACGTCCTCGGCCGGCGCGACACCGACCCCCTGCGCCGGCAGATCCGCCTCGGTGCGGTGTGCCTGTACGTCGCCCTCGTCGCGGCCACGTTCGTGTTCTTCTACCCGGTCCTCACCGGTCAGCCCCTGTCGCACCCGGAGTGGCTGCTGCGGATGTGGTTCCCCTCCTGGTTCTGAGCGGCAGCCCCTACGGTGGCGGGACCAGCGCGGACGAAGGGGACGACGATGACCGAGGTCCAGGACCGGCCGGGCGTGCTCACCCAGGCCGACGGCGACATCTGGCGGATCACGCTGGACCGCCCGGAGACCGGTAACGCCGTCACCCCGGCCCTGGCCGCCGAGCTCGCCGCGGCGTTCACCGCGCGACCCGAGCAGACCCGTGTCGTCCTCCTGACGGCGAACGGGCCGCGCTTCTGCGTCGGCGGCGACGTCCGCTCCTTCGCCCACTCCGAGGACCCGGGTGCCTTCGTCGGGCAGCTGGCCCACGACTGGCACGAGGTGGTCCGGCTGGTGCTCGACTGCCCCGTCCCGGTGGTGGCCGGCGTGCAGGGCGCGGTCGCCGGGGCCGGGCTCGGGCTGCTCGGCGCGGTCGACGTGGTGGTCTGCGCCCGGACGGCGAAGCTGCGCCCCGCCTACGGCGCGATCGGCTTCTCGCCCGACGGCGGCACGTCCTGGGCGCTGGCTCGCTCCCTGGGCGCTGCGCGCGCGCTCGACCTCATGCTCACCAACGGCTCCCTGACCGCCGCCGAGGCCCACCTCACCGGGCTGGTCGCCCGGCTCGCCGAGGACGAGGACCTCGGCGCGACGACCGAGCAGGTCGCACGGGAGATCGCCGCGGGCCCGGTCCGGGCGATGGTGCGCACCCGCACGCTGGTCCGCCGCGCCGCGACCCGCACGCTCGAGGAGCACCTCGACGACGAGGCGCGGTTCATCGCCGAGTCCGCCGCCGACCCCGAGGGCCGGGAAGGCGTCCGTGCGTTCGTCGAGAAGCGCACGCCCGACTTCCGCGACGCCCGCTGAGGCTCAGCTCCTCCGGCGGGCGAGCACCAGCGCGCCGACGGCGAGGAGCGCCACGACGACGGCGAGGACGACCAGCCCGGTGCCGCCCCACACGCCCCGGACCCCGTCGGCGAGAAACCAGAGCCCGATCGCGGCGGCGGCCGCCCTGGCGATCCAGCGGAACCGGTCCGCCCGCGAGGCGTCCGGGGCGGGCTCGCTCACGTCGTCTCCTCCGATATGGCGAACGCCGCCGGGGCGGTGGCCCCGACGGCGTCGGCTGGATCCTGCTGTGAAGGTGTGGAGCTGAGGGGAGTTGAACCCCTGACCCCCTCGATGCGAACGAGGTGCGCTACCGGACTGCGCCACAGCCCCTTCGTTTACGACTTTACCGTCCCGGCTCCCCAGCGCCACCACCGGGTGGCCCTCCTGCAGGGCCCCGCCGCGAGCCTGCGAGTGGTGGGGGGCAGGAGGGTCCTTGTGTCAGCCGTTGGCCACGCGCCGGGGCTGGTACTCGTCGATGTCGGCGAAACCGATGTCGTCGTCGTCCAGACCGACCACGGCGCTGTTCTGCCAGCCGGCCGGGGCCGGCGTGCGGGCGACGACGACGCGGCCCATCGGGAACGCGTGCACCGGGGCCAGCGGCACGCTGGGGTGCGCCGGGGCCGGCAGGTCGGCCTGCGCGACGGTCTCGTGGACCTCCAGGTCCCGCTGCACCGGCACCGCCGGCGCCGGCGCCGGCGCGGTGCGCATCGCGGCCCGGGCCGCGGCGCGGGCGGCGCGGCGGGCGGCCAGCCGCTCGCGGCGGGCGACCTTGCGCAGCACGAGCACGTACCCGACGACGGCGGCGTCGAGCAGCCCCTGCGCCACCCACACCCACGGGCTGTAGACCAGTGCGCCGGCCAGGGTCAGCACGGCGAGGGCCACCAGGCCCGCGAGCGTGCGGCGCCGGAGGGCGTGCACGTCCACCTGCAGCTCACCGCTGGTGCGCAGCAGGTCGCGGTCGACCGCCACGCGCTCGGTGTCGGCGTGGACGACGGGGTCCACCGTCCGACGGCGCTTCAGCGTCCGCCCGGAGTCAGCCAGGCCCGCCGGGCCGGTCTGCGCGTCGCCGCGGGTGACCACCATCGGCACCAGAACGACGAACCACAGCACGACCAGAGCGGCCAAGAGCACGCCCGATCCCATCCCGAACACCACCTGTCACATGAGTCACTCGCAAGGGCGAGGTTATGCAGGTGAGCAGGCATGTCCCGGGAGGCGCGCGGTGTGTCGCGGATGGATTTCTGGTGCCGGTGTGACGACAGGGGCGTGTCGGCGCCGCCGTCCACCGACGGGCGGGCTCAGCCTGGTATGCGGCTGCGCCAGTGGGCGAACACGCCGCCGGGCAGGTCCTCGGCCAGCAGCGCGTAGGACACGTGGTCGCGCCAGTCGCCGTCGATGTCGAGGTAGCGGCGCAGCAGGCCCTCCCGCTGGAAGCCCAGCCGCTCCACCAGCCGCTGGCTGGGCAGGTTCTCGGGCCGGATGTCGGCCTCCACCCGGTGCAGCCCGACCGCGCTGAACGCGTGGTCGCACACGAGGGCGACGGCCAGCGACGCCATCCCGCGGCCGGCGACCGACCGGTCGATCCAGTACCCGAGGTATCCCGAGCGGAGCGCCCCGCGGACCACGTTGTCCAGGGTCACCTGCCCGGCCAGCCGGCCCTCGACGCGCAGTGCGAAGGGCAGCGACGTGCCGAGCCGCGCCCGGCGGGCGACCACCCGGCGCATCGCGCGGTACGCCGCCGGCGTGTGCCGCTCACGCCACGGCATGCCGTTGGAGGGCTCCCACCGCTGCAACCAGTCCTCGTTCTCCAGGCGCAGCCGGCTCCACTCCACGGCGTCCTGGCGCCGGAGCGGGTGGAGTTCCACGGGCCCCCAGGCCAGCCGGGCCGGCCAGCCGGGGTGCGCGGCGGGATCCAGCTCAGCCCCCGAGCAGCAGCGGCATCACGGTGACCAGCCCGCCGGCCGCGACCTCCGTGACGTCCTCGTCGACGACGATCAGGCAGTTGGCGCGGGCCATGCGGGCCAGGAGCGCGTCCGTGCCGTCGCCGGCGGGCTCGACCACGTAGCCGCCGTCGGGGTGGCGCATGACGGTGCCGTGCAGGTACTGGCGGTAGCCCAGCGGGGAGACGAGGGGCTGGCCGGCGACGGCCTGCACCGTGCGGCGGAAGAGCTGGCGCTTGCCGAGCATGAGCCGGATGGCCGGCCGGACGAACACCTCGAAGGCGACCAGGGCGGCGACCGGCTCCCCGGGGATGCAGATGACCGGGATCTCGTCGCGCCCGAGCCGGCCGAACCCCTGCGCGGGCCCGGGGTGCATCGTCACCTGGCGGAAGCGCATGTCGCCGAGGGCCGCCAGGGCCTCCTGCACCATGTCGAACCCGCCGCCTGCGAACGTGCCGGCGATCAGCACGAGGTCGCTGCGCAGCAGCTGGCTCTCCAGCACCTCGCTGAGCCGGCGCGGGTCGCGGGGCAGGATCCCCGAGCGGTAGGCCTCGGCGCCCGCGTCGCGGGCGGCCGCGGCCAGGGCGTAGCTGTTGACGTCGACGACCTGCCCGGGCGCCGGGGCCGTGCCGATGTCGACCAGCTCGCTGCCGGCGCTGAGGACGGCGATGCGCGGTCGCGGGCGGACGAGCACCCGGTCCCGGCCGACGGCGGCCAGCAGGCTGATCTGCGCGGGCCCGATAGGAGTGCCCACCTGCACCGCGGGATCGCCCGGGGCGACGTCGTCCCCGGTGCGCCGGACGTAGCTGCCCGCCGGTGGGCCGGCGTGCACGGCGACCCGGACGGTCCCCTCGTCGGTCCACACGGCCGGGACGACGACGTCGGCGCCGGCCGGGAGCATCGCGCCCGCAGCCACCTTGAGCGCGAGACCCGGGCCGATCGACGACGGTGCGCCTGCTCCCGCGACGCTCTCCCCCACGACCGCGAGCTCCACCGGCGCCTGCGGCAGGGCGGCCTCGACGTCCTCGGCACGTGCGGCGTAGCCGTCGAGGGCGGCCTGGTCGAAGGCCGGCAGGGCCCGCTGGCTGATGACCTCCTCGGCGCACAACAGTCCCTGCGCGTCGAGGACGGCGAGCTCGATGGGGTGCGGCTGGGGCACCGCGGCGAGGATCTCGTCGAGGTGGCGCTCCACGGTGCAGATCTGCGCCAGCGGCACCGACTCGGTGGCCGGCAGCGGGATCGGTCCGGAGACGGCGGCCCGCGGTCCCGGCACCGGCCGGTCGGCGGAGGCCGCGGCGTGCGACGGGGTCACCACGCGGGCACCGGGGAACGTCACCGGCCCGCTCCGGCGGGGCGGTGCCATCGGCATGTCGACCTGCGCCGTGTCCCGGTGCGGGCGGAGTCCCCCGCTCGCACCGTGCTCGCCGTCGATCTGACCGTTCATCCCCACCACCGTCGTCCCGCCGTGCGCGCCGTCCACCGGCGCCGGCCTGCAGCGCGCCACCGGTCCCCGGACGGGGTCCGGTAGCTGCTCCGCAGCCCGATGGTGCCCCGGCCGGGCCCCGTCAGGACGACGACGCGCCCTTCCCGGGCAGGTCCGCGACGAACTCGTGCAGCCATTCGCGCAGCGGAGGACCGAGGTCGTCGCGCTCGCTGGCCAGCCGGATGACCGCCTTGAGGTAGTCGAGCCGGTCGCCGGTGTCGTACCGCCGGCCGCTGAAGACGACGCCGTGCACGGGCTCGCCGCGCTCGACGAGGGTGGCCAGGGCGTCGGTCAGCTGGATCTCCCCGCCGCGGCCGGGCGGGGTGTCGCGCAGGACGTCGAAGACCGTGGGCGAGAGGACGTACCGGCCGATGATGGCCAGGCTGCTCGGCGCCTCGTCGACCGGCGGCTTCTCGACCAGGCCGGTCACCCGGACCACCTCGTCGCCGTCGATGACCGGCTGGTCGCCCGGCTCGACGGCCACGGCGCCGTACTTGTCGATGTTCTCGCGGCCGACGTCGAGCAACGCGATCACCGAGCCGCCGTGCTCGGCCTGGACGGCGAGCATGTGCTCGAGCAGGTGGTCGCGGGCGTCGATCAGGTCGTCGCCGAGCAGGACCGCGAACGGCTCGTCGCCGACGAAGGCCGAGGCCTGCAGCACGGCGTGCCCGAGGCCCTTCGCCTCGCCTTGGCGGACGAAGTGGACGTGGGCCATCTCGGTGGAGGCGTGCACCGCGGCCAGCCGGTCGGCGTCGCCCTTCTTCTCCAGGGCCGTCTCCAGCTCCGGGGTGCGGTCGAAGAAGTCCTCGATGGCGGCCTTGTTGCGGCCGGTGACCATCAGCACCTCGGGCAGCCCGGCCCGGGCGGCCTCCTCGACGATGTACTCGAGGGCCGGCCGGTCGACCACCGGCAGCAGCTCCTTGGGCACCGCCTTGGTGGCGGGCAGGAAGCGGGTTCCCATCCCGGCGACGGGGATGACGGCCTTGCGCGCCGGACGCGAGGAAGGGCTGGACATGGCGGCAGCCTAGCTAGCCTGCCGGAGTGACCATCGTGCCCGAGGTCGGCGCAGCCAAGTCCGCGCTGCGCGCCGATCTCCTGAGCCGGCGGCGTGCGCGCCCCTCCGCCGAGCGGGAGGCCGCGGCCGCCGCGGTCGCCGCCACCCTGCTGCGCCACCTCGCGGGCTGCCGCGCCTTCGCCGCCTACGTGCCCGAGCCCGAGGAGCCGGGGCACGGCCGGATCCCGGCGGCGTTCACCCAGCTCGGTGCCCGCGTGCTGCTCCCGGTGGTCCCCGCGGAGGGAACCGAGCTGGCCTGGGCGGTCGACACCGGCCGCCTGGCGCCCGGCCGGTTCGGCGTGCTGGAGCCGCTCGGACCGCGGCTCGGCCCCACCGCGGTCGGCACCGCCGACGTGGTCGTCGTCCCGGCGCTGTCCGTCGCGACCGACGGCGCCCGGCTGGGCCGCGGGGGCGGGTACTACGACCGGGCCCTGCGGTACGTCCGGGACGACGCCGTGCTGGTGGCCGTGGTCTTCGACGACGAGCTGGTCGACCACCTCCCCGAGGAACCGCACGACCTGCGGGTCACCGCGGTCGTCACGCCGTCCGGTGGCTGGCGGGAGCTGCACCGCGCACAGTGAGGGGACTCACCCCCGACGTCGTGGGAGAACCTCGTGTCCCCGGAGATCGTCACCATCATCGGACTGATCGTGATCTTCGCGATCGCGACCGTCCTGCCCATCAACATGGGTGCGCTCGCGTTCACTGCGGCGTTCATCATCGGCACGCTGTCGGTCGGGCTGACCACCGACGACATCCTCGCGGGCTTCCCCGCAGAGCTGGTGCTGACGCTGATCGGCGTCACCTACCTGTTCGCCATCGCGCAGAACAACGGCACCGTCGACCTGCTGGTCAGGGGCGCGGTGCGGCTCGTGGGCGGGCACGTGGCGGCGATCCCCTGGATCATGTTCTTCGTCACCGCGCTGCTCACCGCCATCGGCGCACTGTCCCCGGCCGCGGTTGCGATCATCGCGCCGATCGCGCTCACCTTCGCCGCCCGCCACGGGATCAACCCGCTGCTGATGGGCATGATGGTCATCCACGGCGCGCAGGGCGGCGGGTTCTCACCGATCAGCATCTACGGCGTCACGGTGAACACGATCGTCGAGGACGAGGGCCTGCCCAGCAGCCCGATCGCCGTGATGCTGGGCAGCCTCTTCTTCAACCTGGCGATCGCCGTGGTGCTCTTCCTCGTGCTCGGCGGCCGCCAGCTGCTGGGCCGGAAGGTGGCCGTCGAGGTGCCGCAGGAGGCCGAGCACGCCGAGGCCGGGGTGGTGCGGGGGCACGGTGCGGCACCTGGTCCGGCGGTGGGCGGCCCCGACGACCGCGGCGGCGGCACCGGCGGCGCCGGTGGGGGCGACGGGGAGACCCATCCCGACCGCCCGCAGCCGGTGACGCTCGACCAGATCCTGACGCTGGTCGGCCTCGCCGCCGTCGCCGTCCTGGCGCTCGTGTTCGACCTCGACATCGGCTTCGTCGCCATCAGCGTCGCCACCGTCCTGGCGATGTTCGCCGCTGCCCGCCACAAGAACGCGGTCAGCCAGATCAGCTGGTCGACGGTGCTGCTCATCGCGGGCGTGCTCAGCTACGTGTTCGTGCTCCAGGAGGCCGGCGCGATCGACTACGTCGGCGAGGCGGTGATCGGGCTCGGCGTCCCGCTGCTGATCGCACTGCTGCTCTGCTACATCGGCGGGATCGTGTCGGCGTTCGCGTCGTCGACGGCGATCATCGGCGTCGCCATCGCGCTGGCCGTGCCGTTCCTGCAGGAGGGCAGCATCGGCGCCGTCGGCGTGATCGTGGCGCTGTCGGTGTCCTCCACCATCGTCGACGTGAGCCCGTTCTCCACGAACGGCGCGCTGGTCCTCGCCAACGCGCAGGACGTCGACAAGGACCGCTTCTACAAGCAGATCCTGGGCTACTCGGCGATCGTCGTCGCCGTCGGACCGTTCCTCGCCTGGCTGGTGTTCGTCGTCCCCGGATGGCTGTAGGCGAGGATCGCCCCATGACCGGACCACTGGACGGCGTCCTCGTCGTCGACCTGACCCGGGCCCTCGCCGGCCCCCACGCGGCCATGATGCTGGGGGACCTCGGCGCCCGGGTGATCAAGGTGGAGAACCCCGGCAGCGGTGACGACACCCGCGGCTGGGGCCCGCCGTTCGTGCAGCCGGACGGCGCAGACCGGGAGTCGACGTACTTCCTCTCGACCAACAGGAACAAGGAGTCGATCACCCTCGACCTCAAGGACCCCGCCGACAAGGCGGTCCTCACGGAGCTGCTGCGCCGCGCGGACGTGCTGATGGAGAACTTCCGGCCGGGCACGCTGGCCCGGCTCGGGTTCGGCACCGACGTCCTGGCCGAGCTGAACCCGCGGCTGGTGACGCTGGCGATCAGCGGCTTCGGGCACGACGGTCCCGAGGGCGGCCGCGCCGGCTACGACCAGATCGCCCAGGGCGAGGGCGGTCTGATGTCGCTCACCGGCTCCGGCCCGGACGACCCGCAGCGGGTCGGCGTCCCGATCGGTGACCTGCTGGCCGGCATGTACGGCGCCTACGGGGTGCTCGCGGCCCTGATGGAGCGCGAGCGCACCGGACGCGGCCAGGTCGTGCGCACCTCGCTGCTGTCGGCGATCGTCGGCGTGCACGCCTTCCAGGGGACGGCGTGGACGGTGGCCGGGAAGGTCGGCCGGGCCCAGGGCAACCACCACCCCTCCATCGCCCCGTACGGCCTGTTCCACTGCCGGGGCGGCAGCGTGCAGGTGGCCTGCGCCAACGACTCGCTGTGGCGGAAGCTGTGCGCCGAGTTCGGCTTCGACCCCGAGGCGCCCGGCATGGCGACGAACGGCGACCGCGTGGAGCACCGCGACGAGGTGATCGCGTTGCTCGAGGGCGCGTTCGCCGACATCCCCGCCGAGGAGCTGCTGGCCCGGCTCGGGAAGGTGGGCATCCCGTCGGGCAAGGTGCGCTCGATCGACGAGGTGTACGGCTGGGACCAGGCGCTGTCCCAGGGACTGCTGGTCGAGGTCGAGCACGCCACGCTCGGCCGGCTGCAGCTGCCGGGACCGCCGCTGCGCTTCTTCGCCCCGAGCGCGGACGGCGAGACCGAGACGACCCGGCGCGACCACGCGGCGCCCCCCGTGCTGGGTGCCGACGGCGACGCGATCCGCGCGTGGCTGCGGTCGTGACGGACAAGCCGGCGCGCCTCGACGCCCGGTCGCTGCGGGACCTCGTGCTCGACGCGGGGTCCTGGCAGTCCTGGGACGCGCCGGTCGTCCGGCCCGAGGTGTCCGCCGACTACGCGCGCGAGCTGGCCACGGCGGCGGAGCGGTCGCGCCAGGACGAGTCGATCATCACCGGGGAGGGCCGGCTGCGCGGCCGCCGCGTGGCCGTCGTCGCCGGGGAGTTCGGCTTCCTCGCCGGATCGATCGGCGTGGCCGCGGCGGAGCGGCTGATGGCGGCGGTCGAGCGCGCCACGGAGGAGGGGCTGCCGCTGCTGGCCGCGCCCGTCTCGGGCGGGACCCGCATGCAGGAGGGCACCGTCGCCTTCCTGCAGATGATCGGGATCACCGCGGCCATCGCCCGCCACAAGGAGGCCGGGCTCCCCTACCTGGTGTACCTGCGCAACCCCACGTTCGGCGGGGTGCTCGCCTCCTGGGGCTCCCTCGGGCATGTGACCATCGCCGAGCCAGGCGCCGCGATCGGGTTCCTCGGGCCGCGCGTCTACGAGGCGCTCTACGGCGAGCCGTTCCCCGAGGGCGTGCAGACCGCCGAGCACCTGGCCGAGCGCGGAATCGTCGACGCCGTCGTCCCGCACGAGGAGGTCGCCGACCTCGCCGACCGGGCGCTGCGCGTGCTGGCCGCCCGCCAGACCTGGCACACCGACGTCCGGGGCGCGGAACGTCCCGCGCCCGAGGACGGCACCGACGCCGACGACCCCGAGGACCACCGGAGCGCATGGGACGTCGTGACGGCGTCCCGGCGGGAGGACCGGCCCGGCGTCCGGCGGCTGCTGCGGACCGCCGCCACCGACGTCGTCGGCCTGTCGGGCACCGGAGCCGGCGAGAAGGACCCGGGACTCCTGCTGGCGCTGGCCCGGTTCGGCGGCGCACCCTGCGTGGTGCTGGGCCAGGACCGGCGCGGCCAGTCGCTGACGGCGCCGCTCGGGCCCGCCGCGCTGCGCGAGGCCCGGCGCGGGATGCACCTGGCCGAGGAGCTCCGGCTGCCGCTGGTCACCCTCATCGACACCCCCGGCGCCGCCCTGTCGCGCGAGGCGGAGGAGGGCGGGATGGCCGGGGAGATCGCCCGCTGCCTCCACGACCTCGTGGTGCTCAAGGCCCCGACCCTGGCGGTGCTGCTGGGCCAGGGCACCGGCGGCGGCGCGCTGGCGCTGGTCCCCGCTGACCGGGTGCTGGCGGCGGCGAACGGCTGGCTCGGGCCGCTTCCCCCCGAGGGCGCGTCGGCGATCGTGCACCGCACCGTCGACCGCGCGGACGAGATGGCCGCCGCCCAGGGGGTGCGGGCGACCGACCTCTGGCGGGCCGGGATCGTCGACCGCGTGGTGCCCGAGCGGCCCGACGCGGCCGACGAGCCGCAGGAGTTCTGCCGCCGCCTCGGCCGCGTGCTCGGCGAGGAGCTGGCCGGACTGCTGGGCCGGGACGACATGGAGCGCTACCGCAGCCGGCTGCACCGCTACCGCCACCTCGGCCGCTGACCCGGAGGACGATCAGCTAAGGACCCGTCCCGGCGTCCTACCTGCGGCACCTCACCTGAGAGCTAGGTGAGCTCGGCGCCGTCCCGCACGCGGAGGCTGCGGTCGGGGTCCAGCTTGGCGGCGATCGCCTCGAGCGCCTCGCCGAGGACCCGTGTCTGCTCACCGGTGAGCGGACCGAAGACGGCCTCCCGGACGGCGTCGACGTGCCCGGGCGCGACCGCGACGACGACGTCCCAGCCGGCCTCGGTGAGGACGGCGAGGTTGCCCCGGCCGTCGTCCGCCGCACGCTCGCGGCGCACCCAGCCGCGCTCCTCGAGCCGGGCGACGGTGTGCGAGAGCCGGCTCTGCGACTGGTTCGCCCGGCGGGCGAGGTCGCTCATGCGGCGGCTGCGGGTCGGCGACTCCGACAGCATCGCGAGGACGACGTAGGCGGCGTGGCTGAGGCCGGCGTCGCGCTGCAGCTGGGCGTCGAGGGCACGGGGTACCAGCTCGGACACCGTCAGCCAGGCGCGCCAGGTCCGCTGCTGTTCGTCGTCCAGCCACCGATCCGCCACGGCGAGACCGTACTGGGCGGCGCGCGCCGCGTCAGCCGGCGGTGAGGCGGCGGCCCATCTCCTCGTGCACGGCCTGGATCGCCTGGAGCGGGCGCATCATGACGCGGAACTCGACGATCCTCCCGGTGTCGTCGCAGCTGATGATGTCCACGCCGTTGACGTACTTGCCGTTCAGGGTCGTCTCGAACTCGAGCACCGCGGTGGCACCGGCGAGGACCTGCTTCGTGTACCGGAACGCCTGCGCGGGGTCGCCGGCCGCGTCACCGGCCAGCGAGGCGGCCGCCGCCTCGAGGTACCGCCGGGTGATCTCCTTGCCGCGCTGCGGCGTGAACACCACCGGCGAGTAGAAGACGACCTCGTCGGCGAGCAGTCCGTCGAGGCCGTCCGGCAGGTCACCTGCCATGTACCGGTGCCAGCGCGCGACGACGTCCTCGATC
>DASQTE010000089.1:0-4058 GCA_035642035.1 Blastococcus sp. | reverse complement strand
CGGCCACCAGCCGGTGTTGGCGCCGTCCCAGATCGAGATCGGCCACGGTGCCCGCCAGCCGCCGAGGAAGAGGGTCGCGGCCAGGGCCGAGACGGTGACCATGTTGATGTACTCGGCCAGGAAGAACAGCGCGAACTTCAGTGACGAGTACTCGGTGTGGAAGCCACCGACCAGCTCGCTCTCCGCCTCAGGGAGGTCGAAGGGCGCCCGGTTGGTCTCCCCGACGACGGCGATCGCGTAGATGACGAACGAGACCGGCAGCAGGATCGCGAACCAGCTCGGCCCGGTGAACTCCCAGCCGAAGAACGACAGCTGGTTGCCGTCGGCCTGGGCGGCGACGATCTCCGACGTCGACATCGTGCCGGCGTAGAGGAAGACCGCGACGATCGAGAGCCCCATCGCGATCTCGTAGCTGACCATCTGGGCGGCGCTGCGCAGGCCGCCGAGCAGCGGGTACGTCGAGCCCGACGCCCAGCCGGCGAGCACGATCCCGTAGACGCCCATGGCCGAGCAGGCCAGGACGACGAGGACGCCGATGGGGGCGTCGGTGAGCTGTAGAGGGGTGACCTGGCCGAAGATGCTCACCGCCGGCCCCAGCGGGATGACGGAGAACGCCAGGAACGCCGGAATGGTGGCGATCACCGGCGCCAGGAAGTAGACCGGCTTGTCCGCCAGCGCCGGCATGATGTCTTCCTTGAACGCCAGCTTCAGCCCGTCCGCGAGGCTCTGCAGGTAGCCGCGCCAGCCGACCCGGTTGGGGCCGATCCGCTGCTGCATCCGTGCGACGACCTTGCGCTCGAACACGATGGCGAACAGCGTCAGGAGCACCAGCACCACGAAGATGCCGACGATCTTGATGAGCACGATCCACCAGACGTCGTGCCCGAAGTCCTCGAGCGTCGGCTGGTCCGCGCTCGCCAGCAGGTTCACAGTCCGCTCCCCGCACTCAGCCGCACGACGCCACCGGGGCCGGTGCCGAGGTGGGTCCTGACCTCGCTGCCCGGTGACCTCATCGGCAGCCACACGACCTGTTCCGGCATGGCGGTGACGTGCACGGGCAGGGTCACCGAGCCCGTCCCCCCGCTCACGGTCACCCGGTCGCCGTCGACGACGCCGAGCCGGCCGGCCGTTCCGATGCCGATCCGGACCACCGCCGGCCGCGCGGTCCCGGCGAGCTCCGGCTCGTCGCGCTGCAGCGTGCCGGCGTCGATCAGCTGCCGCCAGGACGCCAGGACGGCCTCGTCCGCGCGGAGGGACGGCGCCGGGGGCGGCGGGACGTCGAGCCCCGTTCCCTCCCCCGGGCGGCGGGCGGCGCCGAGCGCGAGGAGCTCGGCGCGGGCCGCCTCCGGCGTGGGCAGCCGCAGGTCGACGTCCATCTCGTCGGCCAGCCCCTGCAGCACCCGGCCGTCGGGCAGCCGGCCGGTGCCGTGCAGGGTCGCGTCGAAGACCCGCGGGCGCCCCTCCCAGTCCAGGTAGCTGCCGGCCTTCTCCGGTGCCGCGGCGACCGGCAGGACCACGTCGGCCCACTCGGTGACGGCGCTCGGGAACATCTCCAGGCTGACAACGAAGGACGCGCTCGCCAGGGCACTCTCGGCCAGGGCCGGGTCGGGGAGGTCGCGCGGGTCGACCCCGCCGACCAGCAGCCCGGGGAGCGCGCCGTCCCGGACCGCCGTGAGGATGCCGGTCAGGTCGCGCCCCGGGGTGGCGGGCAGCTCGGCCCCCCACAGCGCCGCGACGTCGGCGCGCGCCGCGGCGTCGCCGACGCCCCGGCCGCCGGGCAGCAGGGTGGGCAGCGCACCGGCCTCGACGGCCCCGCGCTCCCCCGCCCGGCGCGGCACCCAGGCGACCCGCGCCCCGGTGGCCCGCGCCAGTGCCACCAGCGCGGAGAAGGCACCGGGCACCTCGGCCAGCCGCTCACCGGCGAGGACGACGGCGCCCGGCAGGCGCAGGGCCTCGACGGCGGGGCCGCCCCAGGTGCCCTCGGCGAGCGCGCGCAGCGACTGCGCCTCGGCGCCGGGCAGCGTCGTCAGGACGGTCGCCTGCAGCTTCCCGGCCGCGCGGGTGGCGAACGGCGCCAGGTCGAAGACCGGCAGCTTCTTCGTGCGGACCGCGCGGCGCAGCCGCAGGAAGACGATCGGCGACTCCTCCTCCGGCTCGAAGCCGGCCAGCAGGACCGCGGGGGCCTCCCCCAGCTCGTCGTAGGTGACCCCGCCGCGACCCGGTCCGGTACCGGCCACGAATGCGCCGAGGAAGGCCAGCTCCTCGGCCGAGTGCGCGCGGGCCCGGAAGTCGACGTCGTTGGTGCCCAGGGCCACGCGGGCGAACTTGGCGTAGGCGTAGGCGTCCTCGACGGTGAGCCGGCCGCCGGGCAGCACGCCGACCCCGCCGTCCGCCCGCGCCTGCGCCAGGCCGGCGGCCGCGGCGGCCCACGCCTCCGGCCAGGAGGCGGGCTGCAGCTCGCCGTCCCGGCGCACCAGCGGCGTGGTGAGCCGCTGGTTGGCGGTGACGTAGCGGAACGCGTAGCGACCCTTGTCGCAGTTCCACTCCTCGTTGACCGCGGGGTCCTCGCCGGCCTGCCGCCGGGTGGTCTTGCCGCGCCGGTAGTCGGTGCGCTGGGCGCAGCCGGACGCGCAGTGCTCGCAGACGCTGGGCTCGCTGCGCAGGTCGAACGGGCGGGCGCGGAACCGGTACTGCGCGCTGGTGAGCGCACCCACCGGGCAGATCTGCGTGGTGTTGCCGGAGAAGTAGGACTCGAACGGCTCGTCCTCGTAGATGGCGACCTGCTCCAGCGCCCCGCGCTCGAAGAGCTCGATGAACGGGTCGCCGGCCACCTGCTGGGAGAAGCGGGTGCACCGCGCGCAGAGCACGCAGCGCTCGCGGTCGAGCAGGATCTCGCTGCTGATCGGCAGCGGCTTCGGGTAGGTCCGCTTCTCGTCGACGAACCGGCTCTCGGTGCGGCCGTGGCCCATCGCCTGGTTCTGCAGCGGGCACTCCCCGCCCTTGTCGCAGGTCGGGCAGTCCAGCGGGTGGTTGATCAGCAGCAGCTCCATCGTGCCCTGCTGCGCCTTGTCGGCCTGCGGGCTGGTGAGCTGCGTCTTGATCGCCATGCCATCGGTGACCGGCATGGTGCAGGAGGCGACCGGCTTGCGCTGGCCCTCGACCTCGACCAGGCACTGGCGGCAGGCGCCGACCGGCTCGAGCAGCGGGTGGTCGCAGAACCGCGGGATGAAGACGCCGATCTGCTCGGCGGCCCGGATGATCAGCGTCCCCTTGGGGACGGCCACCTCGAACCCGTCGATGGTGCAGTGGACGGCGTCCGGCGGGGTGTGCGGGCCGGGAGTGCCCGGCGGCACGGCCGGGGCCGGGCCCGGGGTGGTCAGCGTCACGAGGCAACTCCGACGGGCTCGATGCGGAGGGTGCGGCCCAGCCGGGCCTGCTCCTCCGGGGGCAGCAGGGCGACGTAGTCGTCCTTGAAGTACTTCAGCGAGCTCGTGATGCAGCTCGTGGCGCCGTCACCGAGGGCGCAGAACGAGCGGCCCAGGATGTTGTCGCAGGTGTCGATCAGGATGTCGAGGTCCTGAGCGGTGCCGCGGCCGTGGGCGATCCGCTCGAGGATCTGCACCAGCCAGTAGGTGCCCTCGCGGCAGGGGGTGCACTTGCCGCAGCTCTCGTGGGCGTAGAACTCGGTGAACCGCAGGGTGGCCTCGACGATCGAGTCGGTCTCGTCGAACACCATGAGCGCGGTGGTGCCGAGCATGGAGCCGGCGGCCGCGACCGAGTCGAAGTCGAGCGGGACGTCGAGGTGCTCGGCGGTGAAGTACGGCGTCGAGGAGCCGCCCGGCGTCCAGAACTTCAGCTCGTGGCCGGGGCGGACGCCGCCGGCCATCTCGAGCAGCTCGCGCATCGTCGTCCCCATCGGGGCCTCGTACTGGCCCGGCCGGACGACGCGTCCCGAGAGCGAGTAGATCTTCGGCCCCGGCGACTTCTCCGGCCCGAACTCCTTGAACCAGTCCGCGCCGCCGCGGACGACGAACGGCACGCTGGCCAGCGTCTCGACG
>DASQTE010000088.1:0-5955 GCA_035642035.1 Blastococcus sp. | reverse complement strand
CAGGCCCCCGAAGGCGTCACCGACGACGAGATCCCGCGACCCGGTGGCGTCGTCGGCCAGCCCGACCCGGCCGTCGACCACCCGCACCCGCAGCCGGTCGGAGGTCTCCAGCTCCAGCTGCTCGCGGTCGATGGCGACGACCCCCGGGTCCACCTCGAGCACCAGGCTGTCGGTGCCCGGACGCACGTCGGCCAGGTAGCGCGGCAGCGTCAGCCCGCCGCCACCCACGTGCAGGGCCGACAGCGGCTCCCCCTCGTCGCGCAGTACGTCGGTGACCGCGGCGATCGCGCGGACGTACTCGAACTCCAGGTATGTGGGGTCCTCGAGATCGACGTAGGAGTGCCGCGCCGTGTCCAGGAAGAGGACGCGGCCCGTCTCGCGCTCGGGATCGGCCTCCACGCGGGCGCAGTGGTAGCCGGTCTCGGTCTCGCACGGGGTGGGCGCGACCGCGGCGAGGCCGCCTCCGACGACGGCGAGCACGAGCAGTGCCCCCGGCACCCGGCCGGCGCCACCGGCCGTCCGCCGCCGCAGGAACACCGCCACGGCGACACCGGCCAGCACCGTGACCGCGCCGGTGCCGACGAGGATGACGCTGCTCGGCAGGATCGCGATCAGCACGAAGCCGGTCACGAACGTCGCGGCGATGCCACCCAGCGTGCCGATGCCCGACAGCCGGCCCACGACGGCGCCGGTCTCGTCGAGACTGGCCAGCTGCAGCTTCACGACCATCGGCGGCACCGCGGAGAGCAACGCGGCCGGGACGACGACCGCGACGGCGGCCAGCAGCAGCACCGCACCGGCGTCCGGGCCGGTGAGCAGCGAGCCGGTGAACCGGACGAGCGGGAGCACCGCGATCACGAACGCCCCGCCGGCCACCATGAGCGGGGCGATCAGCCGCCGGGGGTCGGTGCGGTCGGCGGCGAGCCCGCCGCTCCAGGCACCGATCGCGATCGCCGCCAGCGCGTAGCCGATGACGGCGGTGCTCGTCTGCAGCGTGACGCCCACGTAGGGGGCGATCAGCCGCAGGCCGACGATCTCCAGCACGAGCACCGCGCCGGAGCTCAGGAAGGTGACGGCGGCCGCGACCCACGAGGGCAGGGCGCCGCCGCCCGGCGTCCGCTCGGTGGTCGGGGGCTGCTCCGCGGGGGCCGCCACCGTCAGAACAGCGCGGGCTGGTCGGCCGGGGCGCTGACCGCCTCCGCGCGGGCCACGAGCTCGCGGCCGTTGTTGGCCACGTTGTTCACCGCCGTGCTCACCGGCCGCAGCTCCAGCGCCTCGACCAGCTCGGGCGGGGTCGGTTCGGTGAGCTCCCCGACGTCCTCCTTCGACGGGTCCAGCCAGGCCGCCCAGCGGTCGGGCGGGAGGACCAGCGGCATGCGCTCGTGGATCTCGGTGAGCTCGCCGACGGCCGGCGAGGTGACGATCGTGCAGGTGTAGAGCCGGTCCTCGCCGCGGCCCCAGACCTCCCAGAGACCGGCGAAGGCGAGCACCGAGCCGTCCCGCGGGGTGACGTAGTAGGGCTGCTTGGTCGGCGCGTCCAGCCGCTTGGCCCACTCGTACCAGCCGTCGGCCGGCACCAGGCAGCGCCGGGAGGCGGCGGCCTTGCGGAAGGCCGGCTTCTCGGTCAGCGACTCCACGCGGGCGTTGAGCAGCCGGTTGCCCACCGAGACGTCCTTGGCCCAGGACGGCACCAGCCCCCAGCGCACCGCCCGCAGCTCGCGGTGGCCGCCGCCCGTCGGGGCGCCCTCGGCGTCGCGCTCCTTCTTGTGCCGGACGACGTAGACGTCCTTCGTCGGCGCGACGTTGTAGTCCGCCGGGAGGGGCTGCTGCCCCTCGGCGCGGACCGCCTCGAACTCGACGACGAGGTCGTCGGGGTTGCTGCTGGCCGCGTAACGACCGCACATCGGCCTTCCCCTCCCTGCTCGGGCTGTCTCCTCCGAACTCTAGGGGCGGCCTGGGACAACCCGGCGTGCGTGCGGTCGGTGGTGGGGGGTAGACCTCAACCGGACGACTTTCCCAGAGACGAGGATCACACGCGTGACCGCGACCCAGAGCCCCACGAACGAGCAGCCGAAGACCGCCAGCGACAGCGCCGAACGGCGCTACGCGACGGTCAACCCCTTCACCGGCGAGACCGAGCAGGAGTTCCCGTTCACGGAGACGTCCGAGATCGACGGGATCATCCAGCGCGCCCACGCCGCCTACCAGGAGTGGCGCGACCGTCCGGTCGAGGAACGCGCCGCCGTCGTCCGGCGCGCCGCCGAGCTCATGGACGAGCGCCGCGACGACCTCGCCGCCCTGATCACCCGCGAGATGGGCAAGCGCCGCGAGGAGGCCGCCGGCGAGCTCAAGCTGTGCTCGATGATCCTGACCTACTACGCGGAGAAGGGGCCGGGCTTCCTGGAGCCGACACCGATCGAGCCGATGGTCGGCAAGGGCGAGGCCGTGGTCGAGACCAAGCCGGTCGGCGTCCTGCTGGCCATCGAGCCGTGGAACTACCCCTTCTACCAGGTGGTTCGTGTTGCCGGCCCGAACCTGGTCCTGGGCAACACCGTCATCCTCAAGCACGCGGAGAACGTGCCGCAGTGCGCCCTGGCGATCGAGCGGCTGTTCACCGACGCCGGCGCGCCCGAGGGCGTGTTCACGAACGCCTTCCTGAGGATCGCCGACGTCGAGCAGGTCGTCGCTCACCGGTACGTCCAGGGCGTCACGGTGACGGGCAGCGAGCGGGCCGGCGCCAGCGTCGCCGAGATCGCCGGGCGGCACCTCAAGAAGTCGGTGCTGGAGCTGGGTGGCAGCGACCCGTTCATCGTGCTCGACGCCGACGATCTCGGCGCCACGGTCAAGGCCGCGACGATGGGCCGTATGCAGAACACCGGCCAGGCCTGCACGGCGTCCAAGCGGCTGATCGTGACCGAGGAGCTCTACGAGCCCTTCGTCGAGGGACTCAAGCAGGCCTTCTCCACCTTCTCCCCCGGCGACCCGGCCGACCCGTCGACCTCGCTGGCCCCGCTCTCCTCCGAGCGGGCCGCCAAGGACCTGCACGCGCAGATCCAGGACGCCATCGACAAGGGGGCCACCGTCGTCACCGGCGGCAAGCGCCCCGACCACGCGGGTGCGTTCGTCGAGCCGACGATCCTCACCGACGTCACCCCGGAGATGCGGGCCTTCCGCGAGGAGCTGTTCGGCCCGGCGGCCGTCGTCTACAAGGTCAAGGACGCCGACGAGGCGGTCGCGCTGGCCAACGACAGCGACTACGGCCTGGGTGCCACCGTCATGAGCAGCGACCTCGACCGGGCGCGGGCGGTGGCGGAGCGCCTCGAGGCCGGCATGGTCTGGATCAACCAGCCCACGGCCTCGTTCCCCGACCTCCCCTTCGGCGGGGTGAAGCGGTCCGGCTACGGCCGCGAGCTCTCCGAGCTGGCGATGTTCGAGTTCGCCAACCGGCGGCTCGTGCGCACCGTGCCGGCCAAGAAGGCGACGAAGCCGGCCGGCGGCTGACGCGGGGCGTGCGGTGCGGCGTCGCCGACCCGGCAGGATGTAGCCATGCCCCCGGTCTGGACGACGCCGCACCGCAGGGCGCCCGTCGACGCCGTCGTCACCCTGCCCGGCTCGAAGTCGATCACCGCGCGGGCGCTGATCCTGGCGGCGATCGCGGACGGGCCCAGCCGCCTGGTGCGCCCGCTGCGCGCCCGTGACACCGACCTCATGGCCGCCGGGCTGCGCTCCATCGGGACGACGGTCGAGGACGACGGCACCGACTGGCTGGTCACGCCGCGACCGCTGCGCGGACCGGCCGACGTCGACGCCGGTCTCTCCGGCACCGTCCTGCGCTTCCTGCCCCCGGTCGCGGCGCTGGCCACCGGCCCCGTCCGGGTGGACGGCGACCCGCGGCTGCGCGACCGCCCCAACGCCGCGCTGCTCGGGGCGCTGCGCGACCTCGGCGTCGGGATCGACGACGGTGGGCGCGGCAAGGCGCCGTTCACCGTCCACGGCACCGGCCGGGTGCGCGGTGGCGCGGTGGTCGTCGACGCCCGCGAGTCCTCCCAGATCGTGTCAGGCCTGCTGCTGGCGGCCGCCCGCTTCGACGACGGGCTCGACCTCTCGCTCACCGGCGGCGTCCCCTCGATGCCGCACGTCGACATGACCGTCACGACGCTGCGGGCGCACGGCGTCGACGTCACCGCGACCGAGCGCGGCTGGCGGGTCTGCCCCGGGCCGATCGGCGCGCGCGACCTCGTCGTCGAGCCCGACCTCTCCAACGCGGCGCCCTTCCTCGCCGCCGCGCTCGTGACCGGTGGACGCGTCACCGTGCGCGACTGGCCGGAGGTCACCACCCAGCCCGGCGCCCAGCTGGACCGGCTCCTCACCGACATGGGCGCCACGGTGGACCGGACCGCCGAGGGGCTGCGGGTGACCGGCACCGGGACGATCCGGCCGCTGGATGCCGACCTCGGCGAGGTGAGCGAGCTGGCCCCGGTGCTCGCCGCCCTGGCCGCGCTCGCCGACGGTCCCTCGCGGTTCACCGGCATCGCGCACATGCGCGGGCACGAGACCGACCGGCTGCAGGCGCTGGACGAGGTCCTCTCCGCGGTGGGTGCGCGCGTGGAGCAGCTGCCCGACGGCCTGGTCGTCGAGCCCGGCCCGCCCCGGCCCGCCGAGCTGGACTCCTACGCCGACCACCGCATGGTCATGGCGGCCGCCGTCCTCGGGCTGGCGATCGAGGGCGTGCGGGTCGCGGACCCGGGCGCGGTGACCAAGACGCTGCCCGACTTCGTCGAGCGCTGGAGCGGACTGCTGGGCGAGCCGGCGGGAGTGGTCTCCTGAGCGGCCGCAAGCACGACAGCCGTTCGGACGAGGACGACGTCCGGGTCCGGCCGAGCCGTCGAGGGTCCCGTCCGCGCACCCGCACCCGGCCGACGCACGCCGATGCGGTCCCGGGCCTGGTCGTCGCCGTCGACCGCGGCCGGATGACGGTGCGGGTCGACGGTCCCGGCAGTCCCGTCGACGTGACCACCATGCGGGCCCGGGAGCTGGGCAAGCACGGAGTCGTCGTGGGCGACCGGGTCCGGGTGGTCGGCGACACCAGCGGCCGGACCGACAGCCTGGCGCGCATCGTCGCCATCGAGGAGCGCACGACGTCGCTGCGGCGCACCGCCGACGACACCGACCCCGCCGAGCGCGTGGTGGTGGCCAACGCCGACCTGCTGGTCATCGTCACCTCCGTCACCGACCCCGAGCCGGCGCTCGGTTTCCTCGACCGGTGCCTCGTCGCGGCCTACGCGGGCGGCCTGGAGCCCCTGCTCTGCCTGACCAAGACCGACCTGGGCAGTCCGCAGCCCCTGCTCGACCGCTACGCAGGCCTCGGCCTCGACGCCGTCGCCCTCTCCCGCGAGGCCCCGCTCGAGCCGCTGGTCGACCGGCTCTTCGACCGGATGAGCGTCTTCGTCGGCCAGTCCGGCGTCGGGAAGTCGACCCTGGTGAACCGGCTCGTCCCCGATGCGTTCCGGGCGACCGGTGACGTGAGCAAGATCGGCAAGGGCCGGCACACGTCGTCGTCCGCGGTGCTGTTCGACCTGCCCGGGGGCGGCACGGTCATCGACACCCCGGGCATCCGCTCCTTCGGGCTGGCCCACGTGACCGCGGACGACGTCCTGGCCGCCTTCGACGAGATCGCGGAGGCCGCCGTCGACTGCCCGCCCGGGTGCGGGCACACCGCCGAGGACCCGGAGTGCGCCCTCGACGCCTGGGCCGCGGCCGGGCCCCCCGCACGGCAGCAGCAGCTCGCCGGGCTGCGCGTGCTTCTCGCCGCCGTCGGCCAGGTCGGCCCGGGCTGGTGAGGACCCCCTCACCCCCACCACTCGCGAGCTCGCGGCGGGATCCTGCGAGGGGGCCTGTCAACGGGAGGAACTACGGCGGGGATGCGCGAACAGGCCGTCGTCCATGGGCTGGTCG
>DASQTE010000087.1:0-2742 GCA_035642035.1 Blastococcus sp. | reverse complement strand
CTGCTCGTCGCCGGGGTGGCCTCGCACATGGCCGTCCTCGTCGCCGGCCGGCTGGTGCAGGGGCTCGGCGCCGGCGTCATGGCCACCCTGCTCTACGTCATCGCCGGGCAGGCCTACTCGTCGCGGCTGCGCCCCCGCCTGTTCGGTGCCTTCGCCGCGGGCTGGGTGCTGCCCGCGCTGATCGGTCCGCTCGCCGCAGGCCTGGTGACGACGCACGTCGGGTGGCGCGGCGTGTTCCTCGGGCTGGTGCCGCTGGTCGCGGCCGGTCTCGCCCTGCTGCTGACCGGCGGTCCGGGGCACACCCCCGAGCACGGCGGGGCGCCGCGTCGCCGCAGCAACGCACCCTGGGCCCTGCTGGCCGGTGCCGGCATCGCCGCACTGCAGTACGCGGGGCAGCGGCTCGACCTCGCCGCCGTCGGCCTCGCCGTCCTGGGTGCCGTCGCCTTGGCGCTCGGCCTGCGCCGGCTGCTGCCGAGCGGCACGGTCCGCGCCCGGCCGGGCATCCCGGCGGTCGTGGCGTCCCGCGGTCTGCTGGCCGGCGCCTTCTTCGGCATGGACGCCCTGCTGCCGTTCGTCCTGACCGAGCAGCACGGCTGGAGTGCCGCCACCGCCGGGCTGCCGCTGACCGCCGGTGCCGTCGGCTGGGTCATCGCCGCCCAGCTCCAGGGACGACGCCCCGACGTGCCGCGGCAGCGCGTCCTGCGGGCGGGGTGCCTCGTGCTGGCGGGCGGTCTCGCCGCGACCGCTACGACCGCAATCCCGGCGCTGGGAGGCTGGCCCGCCTACCTCACCTGGGCGGTGGCCGGCGTCGGAATGGGGCTCGGCATGCCCAGCGTGGGCGTGCTGCTGCTGGACCAGTCGCCGGAGGCCGAGCGGGGCTCGAACTCGGCGGCCCTCCAGATCTCCGACGTGACCGCGTCGGCCCTGTGCGTCGGCCTGGCCGGCGTCCTGGTGGCCGGGGCGGCGAACGGCGACGGCGCGCTCTGGCCAGCGGTGCTCGCGGCCGTCGCGGCGCTGACCGTCCCGGCGCTCCTCGGGGCCCGGGTGGCCGGGCGGACCGTCCCGCCGGGGGCAGGCGCCCCGGCCGGCGCGTCTACCCTGGCTCCGGTGACCGAGCCCGCGCGGTCACGCGAGGAATCGGCATGACGGTCAGGTGGCCGACCAGCGCCAGCGAGGAGGGCCGGGTGACGTATCTCGACCACGCGGCGACCACGCCCGTGCTGCCCGAGGTGCTCGCGGCCATGACCGAGCAGCTCGGCCGGGTCGGGAACGCCTCGTCGCTGCACGCGAGCGGCCGCGCCGCGCGCCGGGCGGCCGAGCAGTCCCGTGAGCGGTTCGCCGAGGCGCTGGGCGCCCGTCCGTCCGAGGTGCTCTTCACCGGCGGTGGCACCGAGAGCGACAACCTCGCGGTCAAGGGCTTGTTCTGGGCCCGGCGGCAGGCCGACTCCCGCCGTCGCCGCATCGTGGTCAGCCCTGCCGAGCACCACGCCGTCCTCGACAGCGTCGAGTGGCTGGCCAAGCACGACGGCGCGGAGATCACCTGGCTGCCCGTCGAGGCCAGCGGCCGGGTGCTGCCGCACGCGCTCGCCGAGGCGCTCGGGGACGGCGCCGACGTGGCGGTCGTGAGCGTGATGTGGGCGAACAACGAGATCGGCACCGTCAGCGACATCCCGGCGTTGGCTGCCGTCGCCCACGAGGTCGGGGTGCCGCTGCACACCGACGCCGTCCAGGCCGTCGGCCAGGTCCCGGTCGACTTCGAGGCCAGCGGCGTGGACGCGCTGACCATGACCGGGCACAAGCTGGGCGGGCCGATGGGGGCGGGCGCGCTGCTGCTGCGGCGGGACGCCGACTGCACGCCGCTGCTGCACGGCGGCGGCCAGGAGCGCGACGTGCGGTCCGGGACGCTCGACGTCGCGGCCATCGTGGGGCTGGCCGTCGCGACCGTGGCGGCCGTCGGTTCCCGCGAGGAGCGGGCAGGCCGGCTGGCCGGGCTGCGCGACCGGCTGGTCGCCGGCGTCGTCGGCCGGGTGCCCGACACGCAGCTCAACGGCGCCCCGCTGGACGACCGCGTGAACGGCGGGCCGGGCCGGCTGCCCGGCAACGCGCACCTGTCGTTCCCCGGGGCGGAGGGCGACGCCCTCCTCATGCTGCTCGACGCCCGCGGCATCGAGTGCTCGACCGGGTCGGCCTGCAGCGCGGGGGTCGCCCGACCGAGCCACGTGCTGATGGCGACCGGCGCGGACGCCGACCGCGCCCGCAGCTCCCTGCGGTTCTCTCTCGGGCACACGACGACCGACGACGACGTCGACGCGGTGCTCGACGTCATCGCGCCGGTCGTGGAGCGCGCCCGCCGCGCCGGGCTGGGGCGTCGATGAGGGCCGCCGCATGAGAGTGCTGGCCGCCATGAGCGGGGGGGTGGACTCCGCGGTCGCCGCCGCGCTCGCCGTCGACGCGGGGCACGACGTCACCGGCGTCCACCTGGCCCTCTCGCAGAACCGGCAGACCCTGCGCAGCGGATCCCGCGGCTGCTGCAGCGTCGAGGACTCCCACGACGCCCGGCGGGTCGCCGACGAGCTGGGGATCCCGTTCTACGTCTGGGATCTCGCCGACCGGTTCACCGAGGACGTCGTCGACGACTTCGTCGCCGAGTACGCCGCCGGCCGGACGCCGAACCCGTGCCTGCGCTGCAACGAGAAGATCAAGTTCTCCGCGGTCCTGGACCGCGCACTGAACCTCGGGTTC